>CBDVEE010000102.1:0-1518 GCA_965372925.1 uncultured archaeon | reverse complement strand
ACTTTATAGGATTTAAATTAAGTGGAACTCAAAAATTATGTAAATTATTTCAACTTATTTTCGTAGAATGTAAGACGAACAACACTTTGGATAAAACAGAAAAATTGAAGATGAATTGGTTACTAGAAAATAATTATAATGGTTGGGTCGCTTACTTAGAAGGGACGGAGGTAAAATTTAGACGATGGGAAAAATACGAACCAAAGAAATTAAAAAAGAAAAAATAATTTTAGATTCATGGCAGGAAGAAGTTTTAAAAAGTAAAGGGAATATCTGCCTTCGTTCAGGAAGACAAGTCGGGAAATCCACAATTATAGGATTAAAAGCGGGAAAATACGCCTTAGAAAACCCTAAAAAATTAATTATGGTTATTTCTAAAACAGAAAGACAGGCAGGATTATTATTCGCAAAAATTCTTTACAATATTTCCCGGATTGACAGAAAACAAATCTCAAAAGGAAAAGATAGACCTACAAAACACAAAATCACTTTAGAGAATGGCAGTGTGATTCATTCTCTCCCCGCGGGTGATACGGGTTTCGGTATTATGGGGTTCACTATTGACTTACTTATTGCCGATGAAGCGGCTTTTATTCCTGAGGAAGTATGGAACAGTGTAATCCCAGCGTTAGCCATAACACGAGGAAGTATTTGGCTCTTATCCACTCCCTACGTTAAACGAGGATATTATTACGAGTGTTTTCACGACGAAAGTTTTACAGCATTTCATACATCATCCGAGGATTGCCCAAGAAAAGACCAGGACTTCCTCGACCAAAAGAAAAAAACTCTCACAAAAGCCCAATACGCGCAAATGTATTTAGGGCAATTTGTTGACGAAATCAGACAATTCTTCCCGGACGAACTTATAAGAAAATGTTGCACAGAAAAAAGACCCAAAGAAATATTAAAAACAGGAAAACATTACATCGGTTGTGATGTGGCGCGGATGGATAGAGATGAGTTCACATTTGAAATCATTAATAAAAATAATGACCAACTACTTCACGTTGAAAGTATTGTAACGAAAAACATCCCAATCCCCGAGAACACAAGACGAATTATTCGGTTAAACGAACAATACAATTTCACAAAGGAATACATAGATAGCGGGGGGATGGGTATCGCCGTTTGTGATTTGTTACGGGAAGATTCTAAAAATAAAAGGAAAGTGGTAGAAATAAACAACGCCCAAAGAATTTACAACGATGATGAAGGAAAGAAGAAAATAATTAAAGAGGAAGGATACAATAATTTAAAAACTTTGATGGAAACTGGAAAAGTGAGACTTTTAGACGACGACGAAGTCAAAACGAGTTTAAAAGAAATTCAGGCCGAACACAATCCCACAACGGGACGGCTTATGATTTGGGGCGATAACTCTCATATAGCCGAAGGATTGTGGAGAAGTGCATATTGCTCAAAAGACAAAAGTTTAAATATTTACTTTTATCAGAATTAACATGGCAGATGAAGGGATTTTCACAAAAAACGCAGATATTCAGGCACGTGCGGGTA
>CBDVEE010000101.1:0-1543 GCA_965372925.1 uncultured archaeon | reverse complement strand
AAAACATCCACAGAATCCCATACACAAAAATCTCAGCAACAATCCTAATCTTCCTAATTATAACAATATTCCTACTTACAGGAATCCTCGGGCTAATCACCCTAATCGTCGCAACAACCCTCGGACTAACTTGCATCGAATTCCAAACCCGCCGGAGCTTCCTAATGGGAGCAATCCTAATCCCAACAATAATCTTCTACCTCCCCTTCTAAATCCGCGCCCCAAGGCGGCGACAACCGCCGCCTGTATCCAGGAATCAAAGATTCCCAAAATTTCCCCTGTCACCAAATTGCACATACAATCTATTTTCAATTTCCCAGCGAAGCCCCTACCAATTAATTTATTAACCCAACTAACCAAACACAAACATGGCAAAAGAAGGCATCGTCATCGGAGTAGCATTAACAATCATAGGAATCTGGTTATCTCTCGAAGTAGTCGCCAGCAAAAACACACCTATCTTCGTCCTAATCTACACCCTAATAATAACAGCCCTCGGCATCGGGATGATCGCCCTCAACAAAGAAGAAGACAAAATAGAAAAAAGGAGAGATAAAAAATGAAACAAATAATCACAACCACAACAACAGAAATTCCAGGCAAACAAGTTTCACAAATCTTAGGAATTGTCAAAGGAAGCACAATCAGAGCAAGGCACATCGGACGAGACATCGCAGCAGGATTCAAAAACGTCATCGGCGGCGAAATCAAATCCTACACCCAAATGATTTCACAATCACGAGAAGAAGCATTCAACCGAATGGTCAACGACGCAAAAAACCAGGGAGCCGACGCAATCATAACCGTAAGATTCGTAACCTCAATGGTCATGCAGGGCGCCGCAGAAATACTAGCATACGGAACCGCAGTGAAGCTGAAATAAAACAAGGTTTCGTATGAAACATTTTTAATGTTACTTACGGAACCGCAGCCAAATTAAAATAAATCTACCCGATAGCCTCACAAACCAAAACCGACTTAGCAATAAACGCATCCCCAAACTCCTCACTCTCTTTAAACCTCCCACTAATCCTCACCCCATCCCCCTCTCTAACAACCCTATCTCCAAAACACTCCCTAAAATCCCTCGGGAAAATCGTCACCTTCAACTCCCCGCTCTTATTAACAATATCCATAAACGCCATATCCTCCCCACCCTTCGTAACAATCTGACTAAACCTCTTAACCAAACCAAAAACCTCCGTCTCCATATCCTCCTTCAAATTATCAAAAGAAGTATAATCCCCATCCTTCGACTCATGATAAGCATCAACAGCATGCCCAGAAACACAAACCCCCAAAAGCTCAGACTCCAAAGCCAACTTATCTTTCAACGCCATCGCAGGCAAATCCGGATACTCAACAACATTCGCAACACCCCCAAACAAAGTCATCTGCTTCTCAGTCGAATTCGTCTTCGGCACAACTTTATCATAAACCTCTAAAAGCGAAGCCCGATTAATCCCCAACTCATCAAAACACCCAACAGAAATCAAACTACAGCAAACCCTTTTATTCACCTTCGACAAATCAACCTTATTAA
>CBDVEE010000100.1:0-1635 GCA_965372925.1 uncultured archaeon | reverse complement strand
TGATTTCTACATTTATGTCTATCTGGACACAAGACAGTAGAAGTTGTCTCATCACTCACGTATTGGCAAATGCAATCGCAGCGACGGCAATCTTCTCAGTTGTGGCTAAAGTTTCTTTGTCATTGATTGGAGCTGGGTGACATACTCTCCCGAATTAATCCGAGAGCTTCTACAGGAGAAAGTTAACATACAATCTCCCGATAGTTTCCTGCTTCGTCGACAATTGCCTTTTCTTGAGTAAACTCAAAAACAGGTCTTATGCTGTCTCCACAGGCGTGATAAATTTCCGACTGCCCGTCGGTATTATATTTAATTGTTTCAATCAATTTCTTGATTGTTAGGTTTTTAATATTAAGTGAGGCATTTAAATCTCTATCTAATTTTAATCCGCAAGATTTACACTTGAAAGTTCTCGTCGATAAAGGCATTGTTTGTTTGTGATTGCAGTTTGAACAGGTTTTAGAAGTTGGTTCAAATCTTCCGATTTCTACTATTTCACCGTCGAAGATTGTTTTATAATATTTAAGATAGGAAATGAATTGCCCCCATCCTACATCAGAAATACTTTTTGCTAAACAATGATTTCTAACCATTCCCTGAATATTTAAATTTTCAACTCCGATATATTTTATTTCCATTGCTAATTTTCTCGCTAACTTTTTATGGAAATCTTCTCTTTGTCGTCGGACTTTTGTATATTGATTTGCTAATTTTATTCTTGATTTTATTTTGTTTTTGCTTCCTTTTTTCTTTTTGCTGTGTTTTTGATTTAATCTTTTTAATTTCTTTTCTGACTTTTTTAGGTAAGTTGGATTTCCAACTTCTTGTCCGTTTGAGCAAACCAAAAACTTTTTAATTCCAACATCTATTCCTTCAACTTCTGATTTAAACTGAACAAATGGTTTTTCGACAGGAACTTCGTCGCAAGAAAAAATAGCATACCATTCGTTGTTTTCTTTCTTGATTGTTAATGTTTTTATTTTACCTTCTAAATTTCTATGCTCGACGATGTCCACATTTCCTATTCTTGGAAGTTTGATTTTATTATTTTTAATTTTTGTTCTAAATTGTGGAAATGTAATTGAGCTATAAAATATTCTTTTGTGAAATTTTGGAAAGCCTGGTGTTTCTCCGCTTTTAACTCTTCTGAAAAAAGATTTAAAAGCATCTGAAATTCTTTTTGGAATATTTTGTTTAACTTGAGAATGAAGTTGTTTTGTTTCAAATTCTTTAACTAAATTACACATATCAAATTGAGAAAGTGTTTCTCCTTCGCCTAAATAAACTTGCTGATGAATATCTAAAAGTTGATTATATAAAAAGCACGATTGGTCTAATGCTGACTCTAATCTTTCTTCCTGTTTTTTAATTGGGTATAGTCGGTATTTAAAATTCTTTTTCATTTTTTCAACAATCTCCAAATTATATCCTCATAAGTATCTTTTTTGCTCTGAACTAATTTATCTAACTCATTTTTTAATTTTATTGTTACAGCTATTTTTGGATTTTGTTTTATCATTTTATATCTAATATAACCAATATAATATAGTATTTAAATGTTTTGGCGTGAATTTTTTAATTAGATACATTTATAAAGAACTAATTACTCATATAACTACAATTCCCACTACCAAT
>CBDVEE010000099.1:0-1682 GCA_965372925.1 uncultured archaeon | reverse complement strand
AATAATGCCGAGGCGGTTCGATTCCGTCTAATCTCCTACGGGGAAAACTAAGGCACATTATAAGGTTTTCTTAAAATGGCGTGGTCGATGCTCAGGTTATCGCCAACCCGTTCTATTTATAATTAAGATGGAAAAATTAGAAGAAGCACACAATAAGGTTAAAAATCATCCTTTTAGATTAGACCATTCGGATTGGAAAGGATATTATTTATTATTAAAGGAGTTAGATAAGGAGTTTTGTGAGATTCTCGAAGAGAAATATAAAGATAAAGAATATAATAATTATGGATTTTTTATCCATGAGATAAGAAGTGCTATTTTTCATTTTCAATTTGAGTTTAGAGAGGAGAGAGGAGGTGGGGAATGTGGGAGGGCTTCATTGTCTAACGAAAAGAACGGAGATAACTATGGGAGAATATTTCCCGAATATCAAAAGAAGATAGTTATTGTTTTGGAGAACTATATTCAACAAATACATAAATTCATAATAGCGAGAGGAAATTTCGAGGAGTTTATAACTTATTCTATGGGTGGAAAAAATTGCTATAATGATATTCAATCTAACGGAAAAAGTAGATGGAATAAATATAAATTTAATAAGGAAAAGAATAAATTTGAGTGGGCGGAAAAATTAAAATGAAGATACAAATAACATTAAAAGATATTGGTAGAGATAACTTTAATAAAAGTTTTATTGTGGATAATACAACGATTGAACAAGCGGGGCAGTTGGCTATTGATGAATGTGATAAATATTTAATATCTTCTGATGTTAATATGGGACTTATTAAAGAAGGGGAAGTTTTGTTTAAGTATGGGGTTTATGCGGGGTTTAGAAGGGTTGGAGATGTTGAGTTGTTGGTTATTTAAAACGCTTTTTCATTATTTTAAGCACCTTTAGATATAAGCCTACGAGGTAAAATAATATTTAAAGTGCAGACAACAGCTATTATAAGCACAAACAACTTAATCAAAATGAGTAGAATAGAAGAAAGGTACAAGGAAAATTTTAATCTAATAAAGAAATATAAATTAAAAGAGGGGCTGATTTTAAAATTGAAAAAAGATTTTAAACATATTGATAGTTATAAAAAGGGCGACCTAATAACAATAAAACATATTCATAAATTATATGGATGGATTTTGTTTGAGGAAATTTGCTATCTCCCTCAAACCCCAAGAGAGATTTTAAAAATATCTGAAGTGGCGACGAAAGAAAATATATTAAAAGGTTTAAAATGAAAAAATTAGAAGGACATAAATTCAAACTCAAAAAAGGAGATTATTTATTATTAAGGCGCAGGGAATTGACGACAAAATCTTATATAGGTGTTGTTCGGAACTACGACGGCATTAATTCAAAAAGTGGATGTTTATTAAATCCCCATATTCATCATCATTTATCAGGGGGGATAGAGAGGGTGAGGGATTTTTGTGTTTTTGCGTGGTATAAAGAAGGATTCCTCATCTTGCAAGATTTGGAAACGGGAAAATATAACGGGACTCTTAAAGATTATGTAGATTTATATAAAATGGATAAAAAAGATATAGTAGAATTTGAGGGGCGGTTGGTTAAACTTAAAATATTAAAATCACTATGACAATAAGAGTAGTGACAAAATATATCGGAGAAGTAAGAACCCGAAGGAGCAAAAGCCTAGAGGTCGTTTATACTTTTGAGG
>CBDVEE010000098.1:0-1686 GCA_965372925.1 uncultured archaeon | reverse complement strand
GGTTTAGTTTGAGCGTTAAAGGGTGTATTGATACTACAACTGGGGATTCTAAAGAATATAAAAGTTATAGAGAATGGCCTGCTGCGTTAAGAGGTTATAATGGTTGGGGGTGTAATGAGGATATGGGTGCAGATGTAAGGTATGTTGAGAAGGTTTTGAAGATTTATGGAGAGTTAAAAGAAATTCATGAGGGAAGGGCGCCGGATTAAAAATCCTCGCTGCTTGACTCGACAAGTCTCACAATCAAGGAATCGAAACACAGGGTTCGAATGAGGGCAGTAACTTTCTGCGAAAGTTTCAAACCTCACTCACTGCGTTCATGAGGGAAGGAGGATTCGAACCCCCGTAGGCAAAAACCACTACGGCCTAAACGTAGCCCGTTTGACCACTCCGGCATTCCCTCATGGAAACACAGAATAAAAGCACTATATAAAAATATCGGAGTAATCAAACGGACGTTTGACTGAACAAAACGCTTTGAGTAAAACAAAACAAAATTTAAAATATTTTTAAGAAATGCATTAGTCGAAGATTTTTTAAAATTATTCTTGTTTTGCTTTCTTTTTTTCGTTCTCTTTGATTTTTATTTTGTCTTCGATGTCGAGTCTCTCTAATAATTCCTTGTATCGGTTTCGAATTGTTACTTCGGTGATTCCTGCGACATCAGCAACCTCTCTTTGTGTTTTTTTCTCGTCGTTGATTAGGGCGGCTACGTAAAGTGCGGCTGCTGCGATTCCTGCGGGTCCTCGTCCTGATGTTAGTTCCGAGATGTCAGCTTTTCGCAGAATTTTAAGTGCTTCGTTTTGTGTTTGTGGGGCAAGGTGTAGTGTCGAGGAAAATCTTGAGATGTAATCTTTCGGTGAGGAGGGTGTTACTTTTAATCCGATTTTTCTGATTATGAAGCGGTAGGTTCGTCCGATTTCTTTTCGTTCGACTTCGGATGCGTTTGAGATTTCGTCGAGTGTTCGTGGGATATTATAAGAACGGCAAGCTGCGTAGATACATGCTGCGATTACGGATTCCATTGAACGTCCTCTGACTAGTCCTCGCTGTAGAACAAAATTATATATTCTTGCAGATTCGTCCCGGACTACTGAAGGAAGGTCTAAAAATGATGCAACTCTTCGCAGTTCGGACATTGCTAGTCTGAGATTTCTTTCAATTGAAGTAGATACTCTTTCTTGCCATTTTTTTAATCGGAGGTATTTTCTTGTTTGTTGTGTTGAATTTAATTTATAAATATCTGAGATTTCACCGATGTTTGTTGTTAGTCCTTTGTCAAATTTCTGTAAGGAAATAGGTGTCCCGCCTCGTGATTTTTTCTCCGACTTGTCAAAGCTCCGTAATTCGTGAGAGGTGTCTACCATACCTTCTTCAACTAATAAGCCACATGCTCCACAAATTACTTCTCCTTTTGTTTCGTCGTAAATTAAATTAAAACTGTTGCATTCCGGACATTTCTTTCTTTCTGCCATCGCAAGGTTTATAAATAGATTGTCTTTTTAAAGCTTTTGGTTGTATCTCGTCGGCAAATCGATTTTACATATAATTATTTTATTAGTTTACTCGCTTTCAACTCTGTGAAATTCAATCCAGATTTATGTGTATATTTAGTCCAGAGCTAAAATCTCTACTCGCTTTCAACTCTGTGAAATTCAATCCAGATTTATGTGTATATTTAGTCCA
>CBDVEE010000097.1:0-1715 GCA_965372925.1 uncultured archaeon | reverse complement strand
CTGACTTTTCTTTGTCGGGATTGTAGTATTTTTTTCTATCAAAGGAGTTTTTATTCCACCAAGAGTTTCAATTCCTAGAGTTAGTGGTGTGACGTCCAATAGTAAAACGTCTTTAACATCCCCCCCAATAATTCCTCCCTGAATCGCAGCGCCTAATGAAACGGCTTCGTCGGGATGAACAGATTTATCAGGTTCTAATTTAGTTATTTCTTTAATAATTTCCTGGACTTTTGGTATTCTCGTACTACCTCCAACCAAAATAATCTTGTCAATTTTATCCAACTTAGAATCTTTGATTGCTTGTTTTGTTGGTGTTTTAAGTTTCTCAAAAATAGGCGAACAAATTTCCTCGAATTTAGCTTTTGTTAACTCGATGTCCAAATGTTTCGGTCCGGATTCGTTTGCAGTTATATAAGGAATATTAATCTTTGTAGATTGCGTTGAACTCAACTCAATCTTTGCTTTTTCGGCCGAGTCCTTAAGTCGCTGTAAAGCAACTAAATCTTCTCTTAGGTCAACTCCGTTTTCTTTTTTGAATTCTTTAGATAAATAGTCAATTATAATTTCGTCTATATCATCTCCGCCGAGCTTGCTGTCTCCGCTGGTAGATTTTACTTCGAACACTCCTCCTCCTAATTCTAAAACTGAAACATCGAAGGTTCCTCCGCCGAAATCGAAAACTAATATTATGTGCTCGTTAGATTTTTCCAAACCATAAGATAGTGCGGCTGCGGTAGGCTCGTTAACAATTCTTCTGACATTTAGCCCTGCTATTTCACCTGCGTCTTTTGTCGCCTGTCTCTTGGCATCCCCGAAATAAGCCGGGACAGTTATCACCGCGTCTTTAATTTCGTGTCCTAAATAGGATTCGGCGTCTTTTTTTAATTTTTGTAAAATCATTGCAGAAATTTGCTCTGGGCTATATTTTTTCCCGTCAATCTCGACTTTTTCTTTCTTCCCCATTATTCTTTTTATACTTCTAATAGTATTTTTTGGATTTGCGACGGCCTGTCTTCTGGCAATTTCGCCGACTAAAATTTCATCCCCTTTGATTGAGACTACACTTGGAGTTGTGTTGTTTCCTTCTGAATTTGGAATAATTTTCGGTTTACCGCCCTCAAGTACACTCACCGCTGAGAACGTCGTCCCTAAATCAATTCCTATAATTTTACTCATTTTTTTTCTCCATTGTTTTAATTATTTTAACTTTTGATGCCCTTATAACTTTATCGTTTAGCGTGTAGCCTTTTTGAAATTCTTCAATTATTTTTTCGTCTTCTTCTCCATCTTCCTGAATTAGAGCTTCGTGAATTCTCGGGTCAAATTTTCCTTCCGTTTTGATTATCTTTAGCCCTTCGTTCTCTAAAATGATGTATAACTCTGAATAAATCATGTTTATACCTTTGTCGTCTATATGTTTCAGGGCTAATTCGAAATTGTCCAAAATTCCTAATAATTTAACGATTAAATCTTCGTTGGCGTTTTGAAAAATTGTCTTTCTTTCTTTTTCTGTTCTTTTTCTAAAATTTTCAAATTCTGCCTGTAATCTTTGTAATTGCTCAAGGTATTCGTTTTTCTTTGCTTTTTCTTTCTTTTTCTCTGCCATTTTAACAATTACGTTGACTTTAACTCAACATGTTTACTTTAAATCAACAGGTATATAAAGCTTTCTGTTCTTTGAGATGTATGGAATATTTAAAAGAAATAAGAATTCT
>CBDVEE010000096.1:0-1720 GCA_965372925.1 uncultured archaeon | reverse complement strand
ATTCTTTGATGGAATTGTTAGTGGATAAAAACCACTTGTTAGTGGATAGCTAATTTTTTTGATGCTGGTAAATATATTAATGATGCTGGTCTTGATGCTGGTATGTGTTTAATTCTCTAAGATGGTTTGTGTTAATAATATTCGAGAGTACTGGAGGTTATAAGTTTTTTGGGTTTAAGAGTGTGGTTTTTTATGACTTCGATTAATTTGATAGGCATAATTAAGATTTGAATTTAAAGGACTGATAAATTGATTTGGAACTGTTCTTGATTTTGGTGTTACTAAAATAAAAGTTAGTTACAGATATTGCGTTTTGTGTAACTTGTTCCACTTGTTCCTTGTGTTCCAGGTTTTTTCACAACTCTCTTATATAGACTACTTTCATAAAAAGATGGATTAGGTGGAACAAGTGGAACATGGCTATCTCAATAGCAATACAAGCGATTTTAAAAATCACTTGTTCCACCGCGTTTGCTAAGAGCCATAACTTTATTTCTTTGGTGTTATATTAAAAGAATTTGTTTATAGTTATGGAACATAATAACTTAACTCAAGACCAAAGAGACAAAGTTATTGAAATATTAAACGACTTGAAAGAAGGTCCAATGAATGAAATAGAACTCCTTGACAAATATGGACTTAATAATCTCGGTCACGCTTTAGGATTAATTTCAGGCCATGACAAAGAAGGAAACAAACTTGAACTATTTGAACTTACTGAATTGGGTGAAGATTTTCTTAAAGGAAAGTATGGCCAGGGAAATCTAAACATATCAGCAATTAACGGACAGATAGACCCTTTAAATATCGCGAGGGAATACATAGAAAAAAACCCAATCATCTACACCTCAAAGAAAGAAGGAAAAGTCTGGTGGGTTTGGAATAATATTGATAAGTTCTGGGAGTTTGCGGATGAGACTGATATTTTTAACTCACTTAATCAATTAACAAACTGGAGTGGTATGGTTCACAGTTCAATTAAATCCGCATTAACAGAAAGTTTTAAGATGGAAGGTAGAAAGAAATTTAATGAACTTAAGGACCCGAAAGAAACATGGATTCAATTTGCGGACGAGATTATTGATATTGAAAACGGGGATAAAATTAAACCCTCACCAAAATATTTTATCACAAACAGAATCCCGCATAAATTAAACGGAAGCATAGAAACCCCAACCATCGATAAATTATTGATGGACTGGATGGGAGATGACGAAGGAGAAGTGATGAAATTAAAAGAAGTGATGGCGTATTGTATGCTTAGTGATTATCCAATTCATAGAGCATTTGCTTTAGTGGGTAGAGGAAGAAATGGAAAGGGAAGATTCCTGGCGATGATTGAAAAACTAATTGGTCGTGAAAATGTAACCGCAATAGAACTATCAAAATTACAGACAACTTTTCATGCAGTTAAATTATTCAAGAAACTTTGCGCAGTGACAGGAGAAACAAACCACAAAATAATGGAAGACACCAGCCAATTTAAAGGTCTGACTGGAGGAGATATGATTAACGGAGAATTCAAATATGGGACGGGATTTGACTTTAACAATTATGCGAAAGTAATGCTGGCTACAAATTCACTTCCCCCAACCACAGACAAAACAGACGGATTCTATGCCAGGTTTATTATTATCGAATTCAACAAACAATACACAATAGAGAAAGATATTTTAAAGACAGTGCCAAAAGAAGAATATGATAATTTATGCAACCAACT
>CBDVEE010000095.1:0-1771 GCA_965372925.1 uncultured archaeon | reverse complement strand
ATTAAAAAAGAGAGCCAAGCGTTATTTAGAAAAATTAACAAACAATCGTCATTATGAAATTAAACTTATTTTGTGGGAGAATACATAAAAAGGATTTTATAAACGCTGATATGTGTGAACCTGCTGATATTATTTTTGATGTTAGAAAAGGAATACCTTATAAGGATGACAATTTTGAAAGAGTGGAGGCTGATAATGGTTTAGAACATTTTAATTCGGAGGAATTTATGTTTGTGATGAATGAAATCCACAGAGTGCTAAAACCCCAAGGAGTATTTTGGATGAGAGTGCCGAATGCTTTGAAATGGTTTGATGGGGCATTTGGCGACCCAACACACAAAAAGTTTTTTACTCCAAGAAGTTTTGCTTATTTTACAATAGGCGATCAACAATTTGAAAATTACGGGAAACATTACGGGTTCAAGGGTTGGAAGAAAAAAAGTTTTATAGATACGAATAAGTTTTTTGAATGGGAAGGAATTGTTATTTAAAAAGCGGGGATAAGGGTAATGTGGCGGTGGTGATTAGACACTGGTCAAATTAATAGCCCGTCAAGCGTAATCACATATAACTTGGCTCCCGCTTTTTAGTGAATAATTATGATTATTTATAGAGATGATGACATATATTTAACGAGTTCAAAAAGAAGCGGTCAGATTTACGACTTCGAGGCATTTAAGGTTGTCCACGAAATGCTATCAAAGAATGGAAAGATACACACTCTCGCGATTATCGCTTCCGAGATAGACAATCACCCCGAACTTACAGAATATATTTTGGAAAGAAAAAACGAGTTTGAGTTCGGAGTTCACGGCTGGGAACATTCAGATTATTCAACTTGGAAAATGGAAGATGTAGAGAGAGATTTGCAAATGGCAAAAGAAAAAATTGAGAAAACTTTTGACACAAAATGCGTTTGGTTTTTTGCTCCGTGGAACAGGTGGAATGAGGAATTGATTTTAATGGCGAAAGAGGTTGGGTTAACTCTCAACACAGAATATCTAACCCCCGACCAAGACCCTCGTTCCGGAGTATTATGTTTTCATTATTGGATACCCGAACAAAGAGAACAATTAAAAAAATGGTTAAAATAAAAGTATATACCGCGATAACGGACAACAAAGACGAGCAGAGAAATGATGTATTGTGTTTCATTGAAGGAAAGGGAATAATGGGAGCCAAGATTTATAAAGTTTTGCCTCACGTATTTTTGGATACCGAATGGAGCATTTGGATTGACGGAAATATCACGCTAAAAATAAGCCCGGAGGAATTAGTGGCAATGGTCAAAGGAGACATCGGAGTATTCCCCCACCCGTGGAGGAAGACACTTTTTGAAGAAGGAAATTATTGTATAGAAAATAAAATCGGTGAAACTGATATAATCAGAAAACAACTACAAAGATACGCAAACGCAAAAGAGACAATGGGGGAATTAGCAATGTGCGGAATACTTGTCAGAAAACACACCCCAGAAATGAAACAATTATGCGAAGGGTGGTGGGAAGAAATTAAGAGGGGGAGTGTCCGAGACCAAATATCATTTCCTTATATTTTTAAGAAACCCTACTTCTTTCCTTTCCAGGGAGACATTAGAAATAATAAATTTTTTAGTAGAAAAACACATAAAAAATAATTATGAATAAGGAATTTTTGAAATATCGGGAGAGAGGAGCATATCACTGGGACGAATACAAAGCCCGGACAATCTATGGTAAACACGCCAATAGGGTGGCAGAATGGGTTCGTAAGGGGAAAACACTGGATATAG
>CBDVEE010000094.1:0-1783 GCA_965372925.1 uncultured archaeon | reverse complement strand
CAGTAACTGATGATGGTGTTAGGACAAATATATTTTGCAAAGGAAATCTTTTCAATCTTCTTAGAACAACAGTTAACACGTCATACGACTCAGCCATTGACGCATCAGCAGGAAAAATCTCCGAGATAGCAAAAGACCTTATTGAATCTTGGGGAGGCATGACAGCAGACGTAGTAGATTCAGGGACAGACGTTACTCTTGGAAAGTTTGATGTTCAGGATGAAAGTGTCTTTGAAGCTCTAAAACGGTTGGCAAGAATCCTTGACTGGATTATCCGTTACGATGCACCAAACGATAAAGTCAAGTTCGAACCAAGAGGCTACGTTGAATTCTCTACACCTTTAATTGTTGGTGGAGACCACGTTGTAAAAAATCCTAAATGGACTTGGAGCGGAGAAGGCGTCATAAAAACACTTAAGCTTTTCGGGAAGCCACAAGAGTTTGAAACAACATTCACAGATACAGGTAACGGCACAACCAAAACCTATACACTTAATCATGTTCCTAAATCAGTAAAAGTCTATGTGGATTCAACATTAAAAACAGGAGGAATCGTTGGCTCTACAGCAAGCTATGACTACACAAGGGATGATGAAAACAAAACTGTTACCTTTGTTACAGCGCCTCCAAATACAGAAGCAATAGAAATACGATACAGCTATGAAACACCCGTTCCAATCATTGGAGAAAACTCATCAGAGACTGCACAAAAAATAGGGATTGATGCAACATACACATTTATTGACATGAAATCAGCAGAAGACCTGAGAAAACTTCACGCCCAGATGCTTGCTGAATTCAATGATTATTTTCCTTCAACTACTTTAGTAATTCACGATTTGGAAATTGATGTTGGAATGAAAGTTGCAGTAGTTGACGCAAAAAGATACATCAGCGAAGATTTTGTTGTTGAGAAAGTAACTCAGTTCTGGCCCGAATTGGCTGACCAAGTTGTATTAGGGCGATGGGGTTGGTTAATGTCGAAATGGTTGGCACACACACACGACAGGCTAAAACGACTCGAAGAAGAACTCGGAAAAAATAAAGACTACTCAATCAACACACGACATACTACGAATCAAATAACCTTCAAACGATACAGTATTCAAGTTAAAAAACGAACTCTTGGAAACAGTATTAGAGCAGGAGATCCAATCTATGGAAAATGTGGGAGCGGTCTCAGCCCACAACCAATAGTTGGCGACACAGACGCAGGAGCATGGGACACGGAAACGGTGACATACTAATGGCAATAAACATAGACTTTACGGAAGACAACCAACATCTTAGGGATGCTTCAACTTATTTGTTTGAAGCAATAAATCACGCAATTGGAGCAAGAGAATCTGTAACGACTGAAGGGATAAATGCAATGAAGCGGATGCTTAGGACCGACCTTCATAATTTCAGCGTATCAATTCAAAAGCTAATCGGGGTCAAGGTTCTCAAAGCTGAGCTTGAGAAACTATCTACAAAGGAGGCGAAACCCTGATGTCGGAAATACGATATCCTAAGGGCTGTCTATTTGGGATAAACAAAAACAGAGGTGGCCGAGATTAGTACGGGAGGCGTAATATCTACAGTAGGAAAGAACTGGCTGCTGAACAAAGCTTACCATTCAGCTGCAGGAGTAACAATGCAAACGGCAACGTCAACTTTCAAAAATGGAATAGGGACAACTACACCCGCCGTTGGCGACACAGATGTTGAAACAGAAATCCCAATCAGCCGAACACTTATCGACAACTGCGAAACTGCAAACTGGACACAAGGCGGAGACGGA
>CBDVEE010000093.1:0-1824 GCA_965372925.1 uncultured archaeon | reverse complement strand
ACGCCCCCAACTCTCCCCCTCTCCCCTCGCTTCGCTCGGGGGCTTCGCCCCCACTCCCCCACTCACTCCGTTCGCCCCTGGGGAATTTATTAATAAGAAACGATATTAAAGGCGTGTTGATGTCGTCGATATGAGAGGGTTGTAGTCGTTGATATGTGGTGTCCTGTGTAGTATGTTGTTTGTTGTTTATTAGCGATTGTTGAGTGATTGTTTGTTTATGAATATCCAGGACCTCACACAATTTTTTAGAATCATCACACTACAATATACATATAGCGGTTTTGAAACAATTAATCAATCATATGTTCAGGACTTCAAACAAAAATTTTAAAAATATTATAGAAAAATATAAATAGAAGTTTCAATTAATAGAAAGGTAAGGGCAAAACCAAACTCCCCCAATTTAGTAAGGGGGAGATTTGATTTACAATGATTCACAAACCGAATAACTATGACAAATAAACAATTTTATATTTATCTTGGGATGGTTTTAGTTTTCTCAAGTGTTCTCGGAGTGTTAATTGGGTTTTTTATTATAAGATTTATGGGATAATTTTATGACAAATAAATTTATAAATCCTTTAAACTTCTTATCATTACCCGATAAAAATAACCTTTAAGGGTTGTTAAAAGTTCGGTAAAATATGATGGTTGTAGTTCAATGGTGGGGAAATACCGAACTTCCATAAACCTTATAAACAACGTTTTTCTTATTCTATTATGAAAAAATATCCTATGTTTGAAAGCGGGGGACTTGAAAAGTTTAGATCTAAACTTTCTGTCAAAGATAAAAAGATTTTAAAAGATTTTTCCGAATACTGCTCTATCTCTGCGGGGAAAAATACCTGTGTTGAAATTGGTAGGTCTGTTATTCAATTAATGTATGTTATAAATAAACCGATTGATAAATTAAATTTAGAGGATTTAAGAGGTTTCTTGGCAAAACTTAGCAACTCCGGGCGAAGTGTCCACACTTGCAACAAAATAAAAACACACATTAAAAGATTTATTCGCTGGAAATTCAAAGACTATCCAATAAGGTTTAATGATTTGGAAGACATTAAACAGAATAATAATAAATTTAATGAGGAGAAAATAAACTCCGATACTCTTTTGAAGAAGAAAGAAGTTGAAAGAATCGTCAAGGCGGAACCTACTGTTTTTTGGAAAACTTTTTTTATTGTTTTGTATGAGAGTGGATGTCGGCCTAAAGAACTTCGTTTATTGAGATGGGAAAATATATCTTTTGATATTGAGCCAAATAATTTATCAAAAATTCATATCTTCGCAACTAAAACCTCAAAGGCAAGAGATGTTTATGTTCAATCAGGAACTAAATTTTTAAAAGAATTGAGAGACAGCCGAAACAATCCAAAGGCAAATCTTCTCGTCTTTTCCGCTTTTCCCTCTAAAGATGTCCCTATGAGTAAAAGCACGGTCTCAGAGTGGCTCTCCAATCGTTCTTTTAACGTTCTTGGTAGGAAAGTAAACCCTTATTTATTGCGACATAGTCGGGCAACGGAATTATATCTTAATGCAAATATTCCTGATTCTGTGGCTCAAAAATTTTTAGGTCACGGAAAAGATATGAAAGATATTTATAATCATCTTAGTTCGGAAGATGTTAAATTGGCGGTATCTAAAACGATTTATAATTTTGAGATTGCCCCTGAGAAAAAACATAAGTTAGAATTAGAAATTGAGGAATTGAAGAAAAATAGTATTTCTAAAGAGGACGTTTTCAAAATAGTTCAACAGGCATTAAAGAGAACGGCGAAAGGAATTAAGAATTAGATTTTTTCTTTTGTCTCTTGTCTTATGGTA
>CBDVEE010000092.1:0-1828 GCA_965372925.1 uncultured archaeon | reverse complement strand
CTTATAGGAAATAAATTAAAGTCTTATTCTTTAGTTTTTTTATGAATAAAATCTCAAAAACTATGCAGATTCTCTCAAAGAAATATCCTCGTTCTACAACGACGCTGAATTCAATGAGAGGAAATTCTACACCATTTGAAATTTTGATTTCGTGTTTGCTTTCTTTGAGGACAAGAGACGAAGTTACAGATGTAGTTTCGAGAGATTTATTTAGGATTGTGAATACGCCAGAAAAAATTATAAAGTTACCAATGACAGAACTAAAGAAAATTATTTTTAAGACTGGGCATTTTAATAAGAAAGCGGAAACTTTGAAATCAGTTTCTCGGGAATTAATTAAGAGGTTTAATGGCAAAGTTCCAAATGGTTACGATAAATTAATTTCTATAAAAGGGGTTGGTCCGAAGACAGCGAATATTGTTTTGGCGTTTGCTTTTGGGAAATTGGTTTTGCCGATTGATGTTCATTGTCATAGAATTCCAAATAGGTTGGGTTGGATTAAAACTAAAACTCCTAAAGAGACAGAAAAAGAATTGGAGAAAATTTTGCCGAAAAGATATTGGAGAAACTTTAATTCTGCATTTGTTCAGTTTGGTCGGGAGGTTTGTCTGCCAGTTTCACCGAAATGTTCAGAGTGTCCTATTAGGAAGTTTTGTGAGAGGATTGGGATTGGGAAAAGTCGATAAGATTAAAAAGAGGTTTTTGTTCTGAGGGTTAAGATGGTGAAAAAATTTGCATTTATCAACCAGAGTTATAAACCGACGAGGAATGATTTAATTTGTTTGTTTAAGGTGATGCCGAATAATATGAGTTTTAACGAGGCTGTGAATAATGTCGCACTGGAGAGTTCGGTTGGGACATGGACGCCAGTTTCTTCAAATCAAAAATATGTAAATAAATTGGGCGCGAAGGTTTTTGCGATTTCTGGCGACTGGGCTAAGATTGCATATCCGCAGGAGTTGTTTGAGGAAGGAAGTGTTTCAAATATTTTGTCTTCTATCGCCGGAAATGTTTTTGGGATGAAGGCGGTTAAGGGTTTGAGATTAGAAGATATTAAATTTCCGCAAAAATTATTGAAAAGTTTTCCCGGGCCGCGATTTGGGATCGATGGTTATAGAAAAATTTTAAAAGTTAAGGACAGGCCTCTTGTCGGAACAATTGTCAAGCCGAAATTAGGATTAAAAACGAAAGATCATGCAAAAGTTGCTTATGAAAGTTGGGTTGGCGGTTGTGATTTGGTTAAGGATGATGAGAATTTATCGTCGCAAAAATTTAATCCTTTTGAGAAACGAGCCGTTAAAACTTTGGAAATGTGTGATAAGGCCGCCGAAGAAGTTGGGGAAAGAAAGGGATATTTAATTAATGTAACTTCGGAGGCGATGACAATGTTAAGGCGGGCAGATTTAGTTAAGGAACTTGGCGGGAAATTTGTAATGCACGATATTATCACTGCCGGATTTGCAAGTTTGGAAACCCTGAGGGGAAATTGTAAACTTGGAATTCATGCGCATCGGGCTATGCATGGGGCATTTACCGAAAATTCTAATCATGGTTTATCGATGATGTGTGTCGCGGATTTTGCCCGAATGGCTGGTGTTGATAGTTTACATATTGGAACAGGAATTGGAAAGATGAAGGGTGGGAAACAGGAAGTTGGTGAAATCAACGAAGAGATAGAGCAAAGAAAAGTTGGGAAAACGAAGCATCGATTAGAGCAGGACTGGGCTGGATTGAAACCTGTATTTTCTGTTTGCTCGGGTGGAATTTATCCCGGACATATTCCTTATTTGATGAAGAATTTTGGAAAAGATATTATCATTCAGGCGGG
>CBDVEE010000091.1:0-1861 GCA_965372925.1 uncultured archaeon | reverse complement strand
AAGGTATTGAGCCCCGTAATTCACAAAGTCAGAGAGGTCGACAGTTTTCACTTACTGGAAGACAACATAATGTAATTCAAGAAGCGAGGAATTGCATTACTCTCTCGGGGTCTGAGTCCGTAGTATGGTATTGAATGGAAATTGCAGAAACTTGGGAGAGCCTTAACATTCTTTGTAAAGAATCGCACAGGATACGGACAAGTGCGTGACCAAAAGTCCAAGTCAATGGAGGTTAATATCTCACCAATACTGGCGATAAGAATAAAGAGGTATTGCAAAGTAGGGAATTTCAAGTTGAAGAAACAAGAATTCTCCGAAGATGTTAAGGCAGTCGGACTAATTCATAGTAGAGGAGTAGCGGGAGCAATGTCCTGTGAGGAAAATATGTTCCACTCGAAGGGATTAGCGTTAATATGCAAAGGTAAAGAGAAACATAGTCTGAACACAGACTTGGAGGAACTATGGAAACGAAACTAAACCTTATAACAGAGATGGCAAGAAAGGAAAAGAAATGTAAATTTAGAAATTTAGCACATTTGTTGAATGTACCTAACCTAAAAGAGTGTTTTTATATGCTCAAGAAAGGTAAAGCGTCGGGAATTGACGGAGTAAGTTACAAAGCCTACGAAAAGAATCTTG
Source organism: uncultured archaeon (assembly GCA_965372925.1). GTDB lineage: Archaea > Nanobdellota > Nanobdellia > Pacearchaeales > GW2011-AR1 > JAGVXH01. Next base: position 1,222 of record CBDVEE010000091.1, on the reverse strand, counting down.
AAATCAATTTAAAGAAATTGGTTGATAGAATGAAGAGTTTTTCGTACAGACCGCAACCGGTAAAGAGGGTGTATATACCGAAAAGTAATGGAAAGCAAAGACCGATAGGAATATTGGCAATAGAGGATAAAGTAGTACAAATGGGAATGACCCGAATATTAAATGCGATATACGAAGTTGACTTTTTAAATAGTTCGTATGGTTTCAGACCGAACCGTAGTTGCCACGACGCACTGGATAAATTGTATAATGATATTACAAGAAAGCCGGTAAATTATATCATAGAAGCGGACATAAAAGGTTTCTTTGATAATGTAAATCAACAATTATTAATGAAAAGTCTTGAAGAGCGAGTAATTGACAAGAATTTTCTACGTCTGATAGTTAGGTTTTTGAAATCAGGAATAATAGAAGACGGGAAATTCTACAAAACGGAAGTAGGCACACCGCAAGGCGGCATACTTTCACCGGTATTAGCCAACATATATCTACATTATGTTCTTGATGTATGGATTGAGGATAAAGTCAAGAAAGAATTAAGAGGGTATATGAGCATTGTTCGATATGCGGACGATTTTATAATTTGCGTGCAACATAAAGATGAAGCCAATGAAATACTTATAAAATTAAGGCAAAGGTTAAAAGAATACGGATTAGAATTGGCGGAAGAAAAGACGAGAATAATTGAGTTTGGAAGGTATGCAAAAATAAACGCAGATAGGAAAGGAGAAAAAGCAAAGACATTTAACTTTTTAGGGTTCACGCATTATAACGATAAAACAAGAAAAGGTAAATATAAGGTAGGACGAAAAACGGAACATAAGAAGTTTAAAGAAAAGAAAAAGGCGATGAACAAATGGTTAAAATCGATACGAAATATAACAAAAATGAAGAACTGGTGGAAGACATTAAGTGCTAAATTAAGAGGACATTTCAGATACTATGGTATTAGTGGGAATTTTAGGGAGATAGGTAAATTTTATTATCAAACAATCAAGTTGGTTTTTAAGTGGATAAACAGAAGAAGCCAAAAGCAAAGTTTCAATTGGGAACAATTCATAAAATATTTGAAGCATTACCCGTTACCTAAGCCGAAGATATATCACAGATATAACCTTTATGGCTATTGAAGCGAATATTAACGAAGAGCCGTGTGAGGGAAAACCTCAAGCACGGTTCTGTGAGGGGCGGGGGAAGAAATTCCACCCGTCTACTTGACAGA
>CBDVEE010000090.1:0-1891 GCA_965372925.1 uncultured archaeon | reverse complement strand
CTCTCACTTATTTTAATTTTGTTTATTTCCAAATCATCAAGTTTCTCGTAAATATCTCCTTGAAAATAATTAAAATCATTATAGTATTTGCCATTACGATAATTTGATTTTTCTTTGTTAAACTCTCCGACTAATTGCCCAGTCGCACTTACATTTTTCCAAAGTTCTTTTTGGATTTCATCCTTTTTTGAATATTGAGATAAATCCAAAAGTTCGTCTGTTTTTTTGTGAGAAGTTTTAACTACTTTTTTATTTACTGCTTTTTTCCCTGTGATCGTCTTTGGTTTGGCTTGTGGTTTTTCAACTGGTTTAACTTCGTTGATCGGTTTCTCTCTTAGCTTTTCGTAAGTTTCTTTATCTTCAACCTCGTTTAATTCTTCAGCTACTCGGCTCTCGGTATCTGCTTGCTCGGTTGGTGGCTCGTCAGGGTCATTTTTGTCAACTATCTTCTCGGCAACTTCTTGATTGTTTATCTGCGAAAATTTGTCGATTGCTTCATCAAGTGTTCCCTCGACATATTGCCCCATTTTACCAAAGCGGTCTTTTTTCCTTTTGGCTGTGCCAAGTATTTTGTTTGGATTTTCTTTGAAAAAATTATCACTTACGAGAGAGGAAAGGTCAGTCATATCTGTTTTTGGATTTCGTCTTTTGAATACCAAAATATCTGTGCCAATATCTGTGTCAGTGAATGATCCGTTTGGCATACGATAAGCGTCCACAAGATTACCAACTGCCGAAATAGTTATTTTCGTATTGCTTTCGCCTGTGCGTAAGAAGCCGGACGGCACAATCATAACCACCACGCCATTTTGTTTAGTTAATTCGAGCGATCTTTTGATAAAATATTCCTCGTATTTTTCGATAGATTTTTCTTCGCCTAATCCCTTATATTTGCCCCTGTGTTTTCCGTAAGGTGGATTGCCAATAACCAAATCGTATTCAGGCTTACATTCACGCTTGTTGCCCCTTTCGTCGATAAAACGGCTCTCAATAGGTAAATTGAATATTTGAGCGTCAGGGTTAAGAATTTTAGCGATTTTGGCGGTTATAGGATTGGTTTCATACCCTGTAATAGTGGAATTGTCAGGCATTCCGTCAATAAAGTTACCAATACCAATACTCGGCTCTAAAACACTGGCTTCGATGTGGTCAGGCAAGAGGTCAGTCGCTAATTGTCCCATTATGCTAACGATCCGCTCATCAGTGTAATATTCGTCCAATAATCCCTTTCCTTTTGCTCCTTTTTTCTCTTGTCCGCCGGCTGGTTGGTATTGGAGCAAGCTCTCAATCTCCTGCTCTGATAATTTTTTATCTAATAAAAAAACCTCACCATTAACAACTTTCGTCGCTTTCTCGGCGAGTTTTTGTATTTCTTCGTTTATTTCTACTTGAGGTCGCTCTCCAGTGCCTGTCCTGCCGATATTACGCTCCCCTCGTGCCACGCCTGTGCCACGCTCTTTAACTGGCTCTCCAGTTCTTTCGGGTTTGATTGGTGTCTTTTCAGGAGTTTCGGAAATTCGCTCTTTGGAAATTTCTTCCCCAGTATCTCGAAGTGTTGGTTTTGTTGGTTTGCGTTCTTCATACTCTTTAATCTTACCTTTCTCTTTTGGTTTTGTCAACACCTTATCAAAGTCGCCAATAATATCTTCAAAAGACACTTCCTCTATTTTTGTATCGGGGGCTTTTTCTTCAAAAGTTCCTTTCTCAAAAAATTCTTTTAATTGTTCCTTGTTATCAAACGAAGTAAATTCTTCGGCGGTTAAACTATCTCTAAAAGCATTTACCCCACTGGCTTTGCGTGCCTTACGCAATAATCTTTCCGACATCGGCTCTGCGGTTTCGTCAAAAACTTCGGCAACTTCTTTTCTTTTGAGTTTGATAATTGCTTTTT
>CBDVEE010000089.1:0-1902 GCA_965372925.1 uncultured archaeon | reverse complement strand
CAGGAAGAAACTGAGAATAATAATTCCATTGCGATATTGGAGGTTGTTCGGGAAAGTCCGAAGATTATAGGAGGAGATAAAGTATTTGATGCACAGTTGAGTGTTCATAATAAGGGGTGTGCGGCAACTTCCGGAACTACGACGGTAAAGGAGGTTGTATCTACTGGCTGGACTCCTGCAAATCCTAGTTCTTTAGGGGATATCACTTTGAATAGTGCAGAGACAGATTTGATTAATAATATAATTACTTGGGAATTGGGAACTATCGGAGTGAATAAGTATACAGTCTTAACTTATCAAATTAAAACTCCGACGAGTTCTGCTCAGACTGGAAATTTATTATATAATGTATCGTGGGAAGATAAGAATTTATTAGAGGAAGAAAATTTCGATATTCAGACTTTTAATTATACGTCGGAAGCACATTTGCAATTTGGTATAGAGGCGATTCAGCAAGCTGATTTCCCGTGGGGGGAAACAAGAAGTGCTCAGTTGAATTATAATTATAATTATAGTTTGGAAGTTAAGAATATTGGGGATGTTAATGCGACTGGATGGAATGTGACTTTGGAAGTTCCATCTGATTGTGATGTTACGCAGATTTATAGTGGAGGAAGTGAATCTGGCGGAATAATAACTTGGGAATTGGCGGAAACAATTCCTTATGGGGTTCAGTATTTGAATTTCACGTCTAATTGTTCAGAAGAGGGTAAGCATACATTAGTTGCGAAGGGAATTAAGGATACGAGAGATACGACTCAGTTTAGTAATTCGACTTCTATCGGATGCACTGGTTCGAGTTGCTCAACTTCAGAAAGTTTTACATTTAGTAAGCCGGAGGATGCAAGGTATGAAACATTGGCGAATGTTGATTTTTATATAAATTATAGCTGGGCAGATTATGGATTGACAATCGGGGAGGGTTATGTTAACTTTACAGATGATTATGGAAATCAAAAAATAGTTTGGCAAAATTATTCGTTTATTGATGCAAGTAGGGAGGGTTGGCATAATTATACTATTAGTGATGGTAGTAATTTCATAAATGCGTCGAGGACGATAAATGTAAAAAGTTATACTGATGGGATTGGAGATAAAGATGGAGAGGTAAGTATTGAAAATATTTCATATACTTGGAATACAGGGACTTTGTTTGAGGAAGATGAGAATTTATTTACAAAGGTTAAGGTTTATGATTATGATTCGTTATTACGAACTCCTCACTTAATAATTAATGGAAATAGTAGTGAGACTGTTGGGGGATGGGGTGAAGAATTTAATTTTACCGTTGAAGCCGGAGATAGGTTTAACAGGAATGTGACAGTTTACGCATGGCATAAAAAAGGTGCGGCTGATTATGAGTTGATTGCGAGTGAAGTTTGTGAGAGTTGTAGTCTATACACCCAGATTAATTTTACTTATGATTATGATGGAGATGATATAACTGCGGTTGGAGGATGGACTTTTAAGTTTAATGCGACAAATGATGATGGTTCTTCAACCGAAGCAGGATTTACATATACTGTAGAGAAGGATGATATTGATACTATCTATATTGCTCCGGTGAATGAAATTTCAATAAATAGAAGTGAGTCAACTGTTTTTTCGACAAGAGTTTATGATAGTGATAACGAAACATATCCGAATACAACTGTCGAGGCTAGCGGAAAAATTTATATTTCTATTTATGACTTAGCTACTTTTGAAACTAGTCCAAGTATAATAAGTGCGGATGAGGGATTTTTGAATAGAACTATTTCAAATACTGAATGGTGTGCTGATATCGCTGGGTTTGTTTTAGGAAAACACGCTTGGTATGGTGGGACAGAAGGACATTTAGATGTTAAGGATAATTTGACAAAGGATTATATTGGTTATAGAAATTTTACTCTTGTAGGTTCG
>CBDVEE010000088.1:0-1939 GCA_965372925.1 uncultured archaeon | reverse complement strand
AATTAGAAAATGGTTATATTAAGGTTGATAAAGAAGGACGGACTTCGGTTGAGGGATTTTTTGCGGCTGGAGATGGAGCAAATAATCCATTTAAACAAGTGATAACAGCGACGGCAGATGGAGCATTGGCAGCACGAGCAGTTTATAATTATTTGAAGAATGGGGAGTGATGGTGTTTTTTATAGAAAATTTTTACATCCTTTCCAATCTTGCAATTCTTTTATTCAAAGGCGGATGTGTTGAGAACCATTCTTTTTTCTTGTTTGGTTTTGCTATAAACAAAGGTGCGACCGCTCCTGATATTTTCATTTCTGAATTGCCTTTAATTTTTTTCAGTGCTCCAATTAGTCCGGTAGGAGTTCGCATAAATTTTACAGCGGAAGAGTCGGCGGCGTATTCTCTTTTTCTTGATATTGCAAGTTGAACTATTACAACAATTATTGGAGCAAGAATTGCCAAAACTATTCCAATTATCATTAAAATTGTATTATTGTTATCTCGACTATTTCCTCCACCTGTTATTGATGAGAAAAATAAACTCCGTAGAAAAATTTGAGAAATAATTGCAACCATACCGACGAGAACAGCGGTCAAAGTCATAAAACGAATGTCATAATTTGCGATGTGTGAGAGTTCGTGTGCAAGAACACCTTCTATTTCTTGCTTTGTTAATTTGTCTAACATTCCAGTTGTTACACAGATTACAGCGTGTTGCGGGTCTCGTCCCGAAGCGAAAGCATTAATTTGTTGGTTCTGCATAACATAAAGTTTCGGCTTTGGAAGTCCCGAAGCCAAACACAATCCTTCTACAATATTATGATATTGCCTATATTCTGTGCCCGATGCTTTTTTCGCATTTACGGACGCTATCGCAAGGTTAGCCGATTTATAGTAACCACCAACTACATAAACTAATGAAAAAATTGTTCCAAAAATTATTATGAAAAAAAAGTAGTCACCACCGAGAATAAAACCGATTGAATAGACTAATATTAAAAGAACCGCTAAAACTATCCCGATTAAAAAGAACGAGCTTATTTTATTTTTCCGAATTTCTTCGTGGAATGAAAGTCTTTGCATAATATTGTATTGTAGTTTGAGTTTTTATTTGTTACCTATATACTCTATTATATATATTCAAATATACTATCTTATAAAATACATCTTAGAATTCAATTTTTGGAACTGCCTTCGCTGCTTCTGGAATTTTTAAATATTCTCGCTCTTTAAATCCATACATCGACGCGAACCATTTTCCTGGAACCATATTTGTCATAACATTGTAAGACATAATTCCATCGTTATAATATTGTCTCGCGTATGCAACTTTGTCTTCTATTGCAGATAATTCCTGCTGTAGTTGTAAGAAATTTGTATTCGCCTTTAAATCTGGGTAACCCTCTGCGATTGCGAAAATTGATTTAAGTGCTTCTTGCATTTGATTTCCCGCTTTCATTTTATCCTCGATTCCAGTTGCAGAAACTAAAGCTTTTCTCGCATCTGTTACTTCTTTGAATACTTTCTTCTCGTGTTTCATATATCCTTTTACTGCAGCTAATAAGTTAGGTATTAAGTCTGAACGTTTTCTTAATTGGACGTCGATTTGTGCAAGAGAGTTGTCAATTTGATGTGATAGTCGGACAAAACGATTGTAATATATGAAGAATATTGCGACGACAACTACGACTATTGCAACTACAACCCAAATTAATGCGGTTACCATATTTATTTTAATTTAATTAAGTTTATAAATCTTAGCGAACTCTTTCAAATATGGTTAATCGCAATATCATAATCGGCATCGGCATCTTAATTATTATGATTCTGGGATTTACGTTTTTCTCTAATATGACAGGAAGCGTAATCACGGGCACGGTAATTATTAACGAAAAAATCGAAAACGAACATTTCAAAATTAATGATTCTAATAACCAATCAG
>CBDVEE010000087.1:0-1995 GCA_965372925.1 uncultured archaeon | reverse complement strand
GCCTAGTAAAAAATCTTTACCTTGACGAATGCCGATGCCGGCCCCTGCAAAAACTTTTTCATTCCACCTGCCATCGTAGAAATTTAATCCTACGATTCCGGTAGAACGAGCAATATGACAAAACGTCTCGCGTCGTAAACGGATAGTTGTTCCAAAAAAAACGAGGCAAGAATTGGCAATCATTACATTACTCCGAGCAAGACTGGCGGAGGTTCTTATAAAATTAAATCTTTCTCCACCATCTTTTCCTCGGACTGGAACCAATGACAACAATCTTTTTTTAAATACAAATTTGTCTCCAGGATTCCACTTTTTTGGAAAATCACCTGGGAAAATTTGATATAAGGCCATTGCCGTCGTTGTCGTTGCAGCAATAAGAGGTAATGCTGCAATTCGCGCAGCTTCGGCTGCCTGGATAGCTTTGGCGGCGAGCTCAGTTTCCTCTTTTAAAACTTTAGTGGCTCGTTTTTGAGCGGCCACTTGGTTTTTTTCAGCATTAAACAGTTGCCGAATACCTGCAACCAACTGTCTTTGCTGCGTTAGGGTTTCTTTTAGCCGTTTCATCATCGGAACAATTGCAATCGCCCATTTTTCAGAAATGGCTTTTTCTTTTCGGGCAGTTGCAATTACGCCTGATAAAGTTTCAAAAGATTTCATAACATTTCATATTATGTATACTCATTGTCGGCCCACTCAAACGTCTCCCAAATTTTCCTTTTTTCCGTCGATGCTCTTTTGACGGCAAGAATAATATTACCGTCATTGTTGAGCTGATAAGGAAAATTTTTGTCCCCGGGCTGCCAAATTTTATAAAGGGGAACAGTTGCAACACCGCCCGAAAAATTAAGCACGGCCGGATCATTGAGACCTTCAAGAATTCCTTCCGCAAGTGCTTCAAAGATGTGCCGAAAAATAATTTTGTGGTCAGTATCAATGTTTATTATTTCTTGGCCTCCGGGCGATAACTCCCACTCCGAAGACTCGACTTTTATTCGTTCGCCGAATTCTTCAAAAGTTTCGTTTCGACAACTAAATCCTCCTTCTCCGACAAAAAATTTCTGGCCGTTCGCAGGAATCATATAAATACGACCCTTTATGTCGGCAATAAGCTTATCGCCGACCTGCAGTTCTTCGAGTAAATAACGTCGTTGGCATTGAAGAATAAGTCCAATAACAAAACCCTCATCTGCGTCTTCAATTTCAAAAGATGCTTTTCTTGGACCAGTTTTAATTTTCATTTTTTTTCTCCCTGTGATTTAAATTATGTGTTTTCCGTTTTCATCAGTTACAGCCGAAAAACACGATCATTGCTGTAAAACTAGATTTTTTTTGAGCTTCTAGTTTCTAAGTATTGAATCAAAATTTAAAAAATATCCCTCCCGATGGCATTCTTAAAAAAACAAAAAAAAGGAACGCCATTAAGCATTTTCATGCCTAACGACACCCCTTTTTAGGAAAGCATCAAATTCCCGCTCTCATTGCGGGATTTTTATTCAGTTTTTTAAAGATTCAGGGCCTTGACAGCTTTTTCATATTTTTCAAAAAAAACTGTCAAGGGCCTCAATTAAAAAACGCGGCCAATGTTGAAACAAGCCCATATCCCCACATCCATCCCCTTTTGTCTTGTGGGGCGGCATTGCTGTCTATTAGAAACAAGTCCTCTTTAAATACCGGACTTGTGTTTTTATATGTGAGTGCCCATCCTGCCCCATTAAAAAATGAGGCAACTTTATTAATCGCCTTTCCCAGAACAGAAATTTCTTCTGTCCTCTGTTTTATAATAAAAAGCACAGGGAAAATAGCAGGAGAAGGAAATTGCAATTGAAGCAAATGATAAAGCCCATCAAATGCTTCCTTTTCCGTGTTTCCCTTGAAAGTTTCATTCAGGCCGGGACAGCGGCAAATATAAAGTTCTTTTTCTTTAGAGTTTACGACACAATATTTTTTCATTTCTTTTTCTCCTTTTTAGTTTTCATTTTTTTCTTTTTTAGTTTT
>CBDVEE010000086.1:0-1998 GCA_965372925.1 uncultured archaeon | reverse complement strand
AATTTTACTTGATTGTGCTCCGGGTTTTGAAATGGAATCTATTGCGGCTATGCATGTTGCGGGAGGGTTACTATTGATTATAAATCCTGAGTATCCAGCGTTGGTGTCTGCGACTAAAACTGTTGAATATGCTAAAATTTTAAAAATGCCGGTTGGCGGTGCAATTCTTAATAAGTCGTTTAGGAAAAAATATGAATTGAAAAAAGAAGATATAGAAGATGTATTGGGGATAAAAATAATTGGGACAGTACCTTTTGATAAAAAAGTTCCGGAATCAATTGCTAATAAGATGCCGATTGTGTTGTTTGATCCTTATGCAAAATCAAGTATTGTTTTTAAAAAATTGGCGGCATCTCTTGTTGGGACGGAGTATAAAATGGGATTTGTAAAAAAAGTAAAAAAAGTTTTGAGGATTGGAAAGAAGAAATATAGGAAAAATAAAAAATAAGTAATATTTTGGTTTAGTTGGTGTAATCAGTTTGTGCCATAAGATTATTAAAGTAGGTTAGTTTATAAAAATTATGAAAGGAGTTATGTGGTTATTTGTTTTCGTTTTAGTAAGTGGATTGGTTTATGCAGGAAGTTGGGGAGATATTAATGACGGAGAAGGTTTTGAAAATGAAGGGGTTTTGGAAGGTGAGAATATTTCTAATGGGATTTTGCCGAGTCAGGGGGATGCTGGGGATTTTGTATCGGGTATTGGGGATTTAGGTGAGGATGGTGAGGAGTGGACGCATGATTTCTTTATTGCGTTGGGAGCTGGGGGTTTAGGTCTTTTGATTGTAGGATTATTTATTTATTTATTTTTACGAGGGCCGAAGAATAAGTGGAAGAATTAGATATAGTAAGATTGTTATGGCTAACTATCATAAGCGCATTTGGCACAAATGCGTAAGATTATTAAATTGGTTTTTCTCTTGAATTTTATGAAGTTGGCGGTTTTATTTTCTGGCGGGAAGGATTCATGTTTAGCTTTGCATAAGAGCTTACAGGAAGGTCATGAGGTGAAGTATTTATTAAATATTTATCCGAAGAATAGAGATAGTTTTATGTTTCATAAGCAGGATTTGAAATTGTTAAATACCCAGGTTGAGAGATTAGGGATTGAAATGGTTTCTATTGAGAGCGAGGGGGTTGAAGAGAGAGAGTTGGATGATTTGAAGAAGTTAATTGAGAAGGTTAAAGGTAAAGTTGGTGGGATTGCTGTGGGCGGAATTGCATCTTCGTATCAAGGGAAGAGGATAAAGAAAATTTGTGATGAGTTTGGTTTAAAATTTGTTGCACCGCTTTGGGATTATGAATCTGAAAAACTTTGGGATGAATTATTTAAAGAGAAGTTCGAGATTATTATGATTAAGGTTGCTTGTGATGGTATCGGAAAAGAATGGCTTGGTAAAATTATTGATAGGAATAATTTTAATGAATTGAAAAAGTTGTCGGAGAAATATAGGTTTCGTTTGGATTTTGAGGGTGGTGAGGCAGAGACGGCGGTTTTGAATATGCCAGAATATAGTAAAAGAATAGAGATTGATTTTGATATTGAGAGTGAGGGAGAGTATAGACATTTTATGAAGGATGTGGTGGTTAGATGAATTTGACTAAAGATATTAAAAAAAAGCGGGAATTTTCGGGTTTGCCTGATTCGATTGTCAAGCGGGTGGCTGAAATGTCGAAGGGGGATGTGAAGGAGTCGCGGGCTTTGTTGAGGAAATATTTTGGGGTGTTTTTGACGAATAAAATTTTGAAGGGGAAAATATCGGCAGATGAAATGTTGAATGCGCATATGTCATCGAAGAAAAGAGATTATGAGAAATTTTATAAGGAGATTTTTTCGGGGGGTGAAGGGATTGGTTCGGTGATTGATTTGGGGTGTGGAGTTAATGGATTTTCTTATAAATATTTAAGAGATGTTTTGGGTGGTATTGATTATGTTGGAGTTGAGGCGACGGGACAGTTGGTTGAATATATGAATAAATATTTTAGAGAAGAGGGTTTCTC
>CBDVEE010000085.1:0-2049 GCA_965372925.1 uncultured archaeon | reverse complement strand
ATAAACAAAGTAAGCTCCTTTGTTTCACCTAAAGTCGCGATAGTCTTAGGAAATCTCGTCCCCTGCATTCCAATAACATTTTTAATTCCGTGCTTCAACATATTCACAACATCAGCTCGACCCTCAACTACAATAAGTTCCGCATCGTCATCAATATTAGGACCTGCCGCCAAACCTTCCGTCCCATACTCAACAGCCTTCGAAACTCGAGTCGACTCTCTAAGTTCAGTTTCCATCTCCGTAGAATCCATGCCTTCATTCTTAATCCCAGCCAACAAAGCTTTCGCCCGCTCCATAATGTAATCACGCTTCGAACCCCTAACATCACTAATATCTTTAATAGTTATCTTCGCATCGGTAGGTCCAATCTTATCAATAGTTTCCAAAGACGCAGCTATAATCGTTGTCTCAGTCTTATCCAAAGCAGACGGAATCATAATTTCTCCCGTTGTCTTTCCTCCTTCAGTATGCAATTCAACCTCAATACGTCCAATCTTGCCTTCTTTCTGAAGCTCTCTCAATTCCATGTCAGAACCAAGCAAACCCTCGGTCTGCCCAAACAAAGCCCCGATAACATCAGGTTTCTGAAACGGACCATCCGCTACAAAATCCGCTACAATCGAATATTTAATCGACGTCGGACTAATTTTTGCCATTTTTTATTTTCTCCATATTTAGTTATAATTAGAAATATACCTTCGTTGTTACTCCCCCGAGTCTTTCGTGATTGTAAATGTGATAATCGTAATATGATTCTAAGGTCATTCCTAACAATAAATAAAACAATTTTCCCTTTTTAAATCTTTTCTGTGGAAATTATAAACAAAAATTCCAAAGAATCCTCCCTTTAAATTATTTTACATTTCTCAATCCCCCAGCAAATCCACACAAATATTTATAAAGACTTTAATTTAGTAAATATTAAATAAAGGGGCAACATGGAAACCGAAAAAGACGAGCTCAACGACGAGGAATTCGATGACGAAGAAGAACTCGAAGATGAAGAATAGCCCCAGTGAATAAAATGCCAGAAGCCGAAAAAAGCCTAAACGCAGAATACGAAGACATTAATTCCGATATCGACCTTGAAGAAGATATCTAAACTCTTTCTTATTTTATTTTTTTACCTAACACCTAATTCCTAACATCTAATTCCCTCTCCCTACTACTCAGGGTCTGCCCCAACTTATTTTTATTTTGGATACGTGAGGGCACTACCGACTATTCACTACTTCCCAACAGTCGCGCCTCTCTAAATAAACCAAGTGCCTTATATGTCCTCAATAATTTTTCCTTAATCTCATTTTTCTCAACATCCTCAAGATTCATCTTAATTAATTTCTCATAAAACTTAATCGCCGACGCCCTCTTACCCTTAGATTCCAATTCCTTAGCCGAAATCAAATAAATATTCTTCCGCGCTAATTTCACCTTCGTCTTCTGCTCGGTGTTTGCATCTCTCATTGCCCGAACAAACATTTCATCAGCGTCGTCAACCTTCCCAATCCTCGAAAACAATTCCGCCGCCGTCACATAACTATCAATCTTATCTTTAAATGTAATTTCCATCCCTGCCTTATTAGACATCGCCCGCGCCGCCCGTTCAAACATCTTCCGCTCTTCGTACAACTCAGACAACTCCTTGCACAAAAACCGCTTAATCTCAAAACTAAAACTCGCGCTCTTCAACACCGACTCCAAATAATTAATCTTATTCAAATCAGTATCCATCTCGCCCAACTTCTTTTCAATTTCCTCAATCGTCTTTTCTCTAACCTGAACTACCATAAGAAAAAAATGTTTAGGGAGTTTTTAAGAATTTATGTGGTGAATAAATTTTAATTACTCCATAAACTTTCATAAGAAATTTCTATAGGACAAATGGAAAAGTTCGCATATATGGAGTTAAGTCTAATTTTTATATTTGACTTACCTGCATTTTCAATTGGCTAAGCTGATGGAAAAATGTGGGTAGATTCTGTACAAAACATTGAAGAAGGTGCTATTCCTCGAATGGCGGAAAAAGATCTCAGAAGAAGAATTCAAAAC
>CBDVEE010000084.1:0-2053 GCA_965372925.1 uncultured archaeon | reverse complement strand
ACCGACCTTTATCAGCCGTATCCTGATTTTAAACTGTGCGAAAAGGAGGTGAAGGTAATTCATACCGAATCAGGAACAACAAAGGTGGAGATTTTGATTAACAATATCGGAATTAAAGAAGCAAGAGAGATAGAATACGAGATAAGAACCTCACTTTAACACCCAACTCCTAAACCCCCTCCAAACCCCCCCAAAACCCCAATTCCCACCAAAATCATAGATACAAAATAGAAACAGAAAGATTTAAATACAACCTCCTCTATTGCCCCCTCATGCATTTAATGATAACAAAAACAAATTACAAAGGCAAAGAAAAAAGATACGCAAAAATCGTCCAGAGTCACAGAGTAAACAAAATCTCCCGGCCAAAAATCCTCCTAAACCTCGGCCCCATTAACTCGGAATCAGACGAAAAACGATTCAGACAAATCCTGAAATCAATGCAAGCCGGCAACACCTTTGTAAAACTCGCAGGCATCAGGGCAAAAAACGCAAAAGAATATGGCATCACCTACACAACAACCAAAATCCTACAAAAATACAAAATCGCCGATATATTAAAAAAGGAACTCTCGGAAAACAATGCCGAATTCGATGTTTACGGCACAATCTGCGCCTTAATAATCAACAGACTAATCGAGCCGTCAAGCGATCTTTCTGCCTACGATTGGATTTGCAATGATTATTCTACAAAATTAAGTGTTCAGCAACACCACATTTATCGTGCCTTAGACCATCTAATAAACAGAAAAGAGCAGATCGAAAAAGGCATTTTCGACACCTTGAAAAAGAAATTAAAGCTTAACACAAAGTATGTTCACTACGACCTAACCAGCTCCTATTTCGAAGGTTCTCACTGCGTTATTGCACTTTTTGGGCATTCGAGAGACCACAGAAAAGACAGGCGACAAATCGTAATTGCTCTTGCAATGTGTGACGCAATTCCGATATATCATGAGGTGTTCAAAGGAAACACCGTTGACAAAACGACACTGAAAGAAATGGTCAACAATCTTAAAAAGAAGCTCGGCATAAAAAAGCCAATATTTGTTGCAGACAGGGGATTAATTACTGATGATAATTTGACTGCATTGGAGGATGAGGGATACGAATATATTCTGGGAGTTGAGAGAAGAAATAACAATCTTTCGGAAGAGTTGATTATTAAACAAATTAGTTCAAAAAAAGAGCAATTCGCTAAGGAAATTCATATAAAAGAGATTGAAAGGAATGAGAAGAAATACACCAGAAGATACATACTTTGCCTGAACAATGAGACAAGAAAAGAGAGGCTAAATACGCTAAAAATGATAAAAATGAGTGTTTCGGAAAACTTGAGTGAACTTGGGGAGAAATATAAATTCTCGCAAAAACCATCTCACAGAGGGAGAAGAATGACAAGGGACGGATTGATGAATAAAGCTGATAAGGTTGTTGGAAAAAATAAAAGGATTTTTAAGGTGTGGTTTGATGAGGGGCTGCAATTTTCTTTGAGGAAAGATAAATATGAGTATGAAGAGGAGATAGCGGGAAGGTTTTTATTGGTGACTTCTACGGGCATAAACGCTGAGGAGATTATGCGGGCGTATAAACAGCTGCAGGATGTGGAAAAGGCTTTCGATGAGATTAAAAATTTTCTTGATATCAGGCCGATTGGGCATTATAAAGAAAGGAGGGTGGAGGCGCATGTTTTTGTTTGTGTGTTGAGTTTTTTAGTTGAGAGTATAATTGAGAGATTCTCTTGTGAGAGTGCCAGGAAAATATTGCGGAAATTGGAAAGGATTCGGATTATAGATTTGAGTGCGGGTGGGAATGAGAGGAGGATATTGACGGAGGTGACGGGAGAGATGGAGGAGGTTTTTAGGGGGCTGGGGATTCGGAAACCGGTGGTGTGAGATTTTCTGTATCTACGGAAATGGGTGGAGGAGGGGATATTTGGGGGTTTGAGGGGGGAGGTGTTAAAGTTGGGTTTACAGATACAAAAAGGATTTCTCAAGGTGTGTCCCTTTCCATTTATTTGGGATATATTCAGGACTTGAGCGTAAAATTTAAA
>CBDVEE010000083.1:0-2209 GCA_965372925.1 uncultured archaeon | reverse complement strand
CTGCCCAAAACAAACCCCATAGATAATCTACTTTTTTCATCTTTCCCCTCCTATTGATTTTTAATTTTTACCACGTGAAACATTTAACATTTCTTCGGCATTTAGAAATTTGCTTTGATTACTCATTTTTTTTGCCAAATGATTTACAAACGATACAAAACATATTGAACCAATAATCGTTGCAACAATAGCCATAGCAATATGTATTAGTATTTGTTTAATCATCCACTATTTCCGCCCTGTCTACATAAATCGTATAGCCGCCATATTTAATAACCTCTGTTTCTATCTTAGGCGGAAAAATAAACATCCGGGCTAAAGCATAAGTAGCCATTACGATTATCATCCCTTCAATAAAGACAAGCCCTTTATTTCTCATCTGTATACCCATTTATGTAACTTTTTGTCTTCTTCAAGCGTTCTCAAAACCTCGTAATTATGAAAGTTAAAAACAGAATATCCTTCTTTTTGAATTATGGGTTTTTCCCCTGATGTATCGACTGCATATTTTTTGCCGTTATAAATCAATCTTACAAAAGCGTGCCTACCGCCTTTTATTTCCCGGCTGGCGGCAAAAGTATACCAACCAACAACTGCTTCAGCGTCATATCCTAATTTCAGTAGTGCTTCTTCTGTGATAGGTGCAAACTGCTTACAATCAAATTCCCCTTTTATATAGGTGTTTTCCTTTATAATTTGCTTACATTCTTTCCGGATTGGAGTTTTCCAAGTGGCGCATCCATTGACATTTAAGCAGATAAATAGCAATATAAAAATTCTTATTATCATTTAATCCTCGATAACAATAAAACTTTCTACATAAATCCTATCAAGAAAATCCCTTATTAATATCGTTTGACCGCTCACCAATCCGTCTGTAACAATCTTTAATTTCCTTGCTTTAAGAATTGTCCCTTCGTCATTGATGTCATTAGCTAATAGGTTTTCTTTCGTTTCGTCATCTAACCCGTCAACAAGCAAAATCAAACTCTCTGCTTTATCCGTAATTGAAGGGAAATTATCCATATTGAAAATGTCAATTTTCTTTACATTCTCTTTTTCTAAGTTCGTTATATCCCCAAACACAACCGCCGGGCTGTTATTGTCTATGTAAACGAAATACTGCCCTTGTTTTTCTATTGTAAGCCATTCGTTGCCAACCTTGTTTGGAGTGAATGAAAATCCCTTCTCTTGCACGATATAAAGCTCGTAACTGCCCCTGCCTTTGTAAATAAGCAAATCTCCGGCTTCTTTACCTTCAACCGACAAAGTATCAACAATCGGCGGCTTTAAAATGTGGGTTTCAGTTACATAATACTTTTTCGTAGTGCAGGATGTCAACCCTAATAAAATTAATAGAAGTATTTTAAACTTCATTTCCCCTCTTTTACTTTCTCTTTCACCTTATTTTTTAGAGCGGTATATTTCGCCTCTAATTTGTTTTTAAATTCATTGCTAAGAGGCATTTTCTCCCCTTCAACATCAATTTCCCCAGCTTCTAACTTCTCTGCAATCCTCAATAAAATTGCCCCAGTATTGTAAATTTCCAATGCTTGCGATACTAATATTCCCATTTCTTTTCTCTCCTATAAATTAATTTACCAACCTGTCGGTAAAGATGTTCCGTCTGTAATCAATCCGAAAGACCCTGTGCTTGTTCCTGTTGAGGTTACAACCGCTTTATTTGTGCTATCCCAATACGGAGTTCCTTCGGCAAAACCCGTGCAGTCAAGAGCTTTTAATTCCGCTTCTGTCTTTGATTGAAAAGACATTCTTGCTGTACCAATAAAAGACAAAACTCCGTTATTAGCTATTTTCACATTATCTGTCGAGCCGTCTCCGATAAGCACATCTGTATCAGAATCCGACAATAGGTTTATATCTCCTGTATCTAAATTCCTTATGTTTAAGTTTGGAGAGGGATTTGGCGGTCCAGTTACATTAGGAATTTCGATATAGGCATTTGTTGTCGTTACGGAAGGATATAACCGTAAGATTGGTGTAGCATTTCCATCATAAATAGAAACTGCACCCCCATTTGCAGCTCTTAATCTTAGCTCTGCTCTATCACAATTTAAGCTAACCCGGGAAGCATTAAATTCAAATTCACAATCATAACCACTATCATTTTCAAATCTTATATAATCATTAGTATCATTCGTTATAAATTCTCCATTCCCAAGTATTAAATCCTCACCGACGGATAAAT
>CBDVEE010000082.1:0-2234 GCA_965372925.1 uncultured archaeon | reverse complement strand
TGTTTATTGATGGTGACCGAGGCGGAAAGTTAATTGCACAAAATGTGTGTGATAATGCTAAGATTGTTTATATCGCTACTGCACCCGACGGGAAGGAAGTTGAGGAATTGGCTGGTAAGGAATTATTGCAAGCACTTCGAAAGAAAGTTTCGGCGGATGTTTTTTTAAGTAACATTAAGAAACCGTTGCATAAAAGTTGTAGTTCTGCGCGTAAAGAAGAAACGGCATCTAATATTATTCGAAGAGAATTGGTTAGTGACGATGTTTCCAAGTTGAGAGAGTTTATTTCTGAAATTAAAGGGAAGAATGTTTTGGTTTTGAACGAAGATTTGGAAATTGTTAAGAATATTTCTGTTTCGAGATTGAGTTCGGTTGATGCAAAAAGTGCTTTTATATTGATGGTTCATGTGGCTACTAAGTCTGTGATTCAGGAAGCTGAACGAATGAAATCAAGGGCAGTTGCAGCAAAGACGTTTGGTAAAGTTTCAGGTGTTGGTATTCAATTAATTTCGCTTTAGTAAAATTGATTTTAGTTGGAAATTTCTTGATAAAGAAAATTCCAACTAAAATCAATTTTTTTATTTTTATACTCCTTGTTGGGGTAACTTATTTTTTTATTTTTTTGAAAAGTTTTATATACCTTGTTTTATTTTATATTAAATGAAGAGTGAGGAGACAGGTAGGTATTTTGGGCGAAAGTGGTTTGTGGTTTTGATAGTGTTGGTGGTTTTGGTTTGGGGAATTTGGATGTTGTTTTTTAGTTATGCAAATTGTGAGACTTGGGAATGTTTTAATACTCATTTGAAGGAATGTGATAGGGTGAAGTTTATCGGGGAGGTAGACATGATTTTTAAGTATACTATTGAGGGGGATTCTGATGGGAAGTGTGAAGTTGTGGTGCAATTGTTGCAGGGGGAGTTGAATAATCAGGATTTGATAAAATTAGAGATGCAAAAAATGACTTGCATGTTGCCAAAGGGTGTTGTAATGGTTCCTGAGAGTGATATCGGAAATTGTCATGGAATGTTAAAAGAAGGATTACAAGATTTAGTGATTGAAAAGTTATATGCATATCTTGTTCAGAATTTAGGGAGATTGAATTTAGAAGTGTTGGATGTGCCCGTGTTGGGAGCGGGGATAGTGGAGAGTAATTAAGTATTGCTTTTTTGTAAATTGGCATAAATTTAAATTCTTTCTTTTCTGTTTTTTATTATGTCAACGATTAAATTTGGTCCGGCGGGATTGGGTTCTGTGAAGGATGCAATTGGCAATTTGGAGATGTTTCACAAGTTAGGATTTAAGGCTTGCGAGATTGCATTTACTTATGGTCCGTATATCAAAGAAAAGAAAGATGCTATTGCGATTGGTGAGGTTGCGAAGAAGTTTGGAATTTCTTTATCGATACATGCGCCATATTATATTAATTTGAATTCGAAAGAGAGTGAAAAAATTGAGGCGTCAAAGAAGCGAATTTTGAAATGTTGTGAGATTGGGAGTTGGCTTGGTGTTAAGAAGATTGTTTTTCATCCGGGGTTTTATTCTGGAATGGATTCTGTTGAAGCGGGTGTTAAAATTAAGGAGGGTATACTTGAGATACAGGAAATTGTCAAGAAAAATAAATGGGGTGTTGAGCTGTGTCCCGAGGTTATGGGAAAGAAAAATGTTTTTGGGTCGATTGATGAAATTGGTGATTTAATTGATTTTACGGGGTGCGGGGCGTGTATTGATTTTGCACATGTGTTGGCGAGGTATGGTCAATATGAGTTTGAGAAAATTAGAGAGATGTTTAAAATGAAAAAGTGGCATGTTCATTTTTCTGGAATTGAGTTCGGAGAAAAGGGCGAGAAAAAACATTTACCGACGCCAATTGAAGAGTGGAAAAAGATTTTGGCATTTTTAAAAGAGTTAGATAAAGATGTGGTTTTAATTTGCGAAAGTCCGAATCCTGTTGGCGATTCGATTACTGGGAAAGAGGTTTGGGATGAAATGAAGTGATTATTTTAATTGGTTTTCTTTTTCTAAGTCTTCTTTTTGTTGTTTTTCTTCTTCAAGCATTCTTTTTCTGAGGTCAGAAATTTTTTCTAGGATTCGTCTTGCCTTGTCCGGATCGTCTCGTGCAATATTTAAAACATACAAAATTTTTCGTAAAAGGTCGTCATAAGATTCTCTTTTGTATTCTCGGAGTTTTTCAATACGGAGTTTTGTTTCTTCCAGTAACTTTATCGTCGTGATTT
>CBDVEE010000081.1:0-2270 GCA_965372925.1 uncultured archaeon | reverse complement strand
ACTATGGGACTAGTTTCACAATTCAAACTCTAATTTGAACTGATAGCCCCACTTGGATTAAAGGTTCTTTATGAACCTTTAGGAATCTATGATTCCGGCCGAACTTCTCTGAAGCGACGATCGAACCGCAGTCCCAACCTCCAGAGGGTCGGATCCTTGACCACTAAACTACAGGGCTTTGAAATTAAACAGAAATAGAAGTTTAAAAAAGTTTATAATCCACCGCTACTCCTCTATTCCATGATAAAAATCAAGGCAACACTAATATCAGAAAAGATAATGTCAAATACAGCCGAAGCTCAAAACTTATTTGCAACAAGTAGATTTGGCGAAAAATACGGCGAAAAAATTCTATATTCTCTACCCGAAGCATTCTTATTAGTACAAGATAAAAAAATGGATATCTTAGATTATCGTGAAAAAGAATTATCACAAAAAGAAATTTTAAAAAAGTTTGAACGAATTGATAAAAAATTCAAAACAAAATATATTGTTTTCAAAGATTTAAGAAAAAAAGGATACATTGTAAAAACCGCCTTAAAATTCGGAGCTGAATTTAGAGTATATAATAAAGGAGAGAAAATAAGTAAAACTCATTCTAAATGGATTCTCTTCCCCGTTTCAGAAAATAAACAAATGACTTGGCAAGATTTTTCAGCAAAAACTCGAGTTGCTCATTCTACGAAAAAGAATCTCTTAATAGCAATCGTAGACGAAGAAGGTGATGTTTCCTACTACGAAGTCAAATGGACTCGGCCATAACGCAACTTCCTAAAAAGAAATAAATCTAAATATTTATAATCCCTTTGATAGTCTTAATCTCATGATAGACATTCAAGAAAAAAAGAAAAAAATAATCTCATTTTTAGAGACAAACGGACCATCCCTCCCAGTCCGAATTGCGAAAGCAATTGAGATGGACCCTGTTTTCGCATCTGCAATTACATCAGAGCTCCTCGGTTCAAAACAAGTTAAAACAAGCCACATGAAAGTTGGAGCATCTCCACTTTATCTTTTACCAGGACAAGAACAAAAACTTGAAGAACATATCGACAATCTCAAATCTGTCGAAAAAGACGCCTTCCTAAAATTAAAAGAAAACAAACTGATAGAAGACGAGAACGAAGAGCCAGCAACACGAGTCGCCCTGAGAAATATTAAAGATTTTGCAATCCCCCTCAAAATACAAGAAAAAATAAAATGGAAATATGCATTCACCACAGATGAAGAAATTGAGAAACTATTGCACCCTCTTAGAGAAATTCCAAAAGAAGAATCTAAAACAAGCGATAAAAAGCCCAAATCTATAGCTGAAGAACCAAAAGTAAAACCATTAATTGAAATTGAAATCCCAAAAGCATGGGAAGTAAAAAAGGAAGAAATAAAACAAATCAAAAAAGAATCGAAAAAGGTCGAGAACATTTTCACGCCGTTAAAATCAGAAGACAAAAAGCCAATACCAAAATTTTTAATCGAAATAAAAAACTTTCTGAAACAAAAAAATATTAAGTTCATTGAAGAAGTCCGAACAGAGAAAAAAGAAATTATGGCAATAATAAATATAACTTCACAATTAGGCAACATAAATTTTCTCATGGTCGCAAAAAATAAAAAAATGACCACAAAAGATGAAATAGAAGCCGCAATCCAAATTGCAACAAAAAACAAAATGCCATGCCTTTTAATAATCCGAGGAAAACCCTCAAAATCAATCCAAAAATTCATAGATAAAAATTACTTAATCAAATTAGAAAAAATTAATTCACAACCATAACGCTTATAAATTAATTTTTTCATCCATAAGTATGGGAAGAATCAAATCCACACTAATCAAAAGAACATCAAGGCAGTTAATCGAAAACTCAGACGAGTCTTTCGGTAAAACATTCGAAGAAAACAAAAAGACACTCGGAAGTATATTATCAAGTAAAAAAGTGCGAAATAAAATCGCAGGTTATATTGCACGAATAAAAAAGAACAGAAAAATTATTATAGATAACACAGAACAATAAAATGACAACCGGAGCAAAAAATATTAAAGAGAATTTTATTCTTATTGGAGGCAAACCTTTCATAAATTATGTAACTGGAGTGATTCTACAATTTAATAAAGGAGCCAATAAAACAACAATTAAAGCCCGGGGAAAATTTATTTCCAAATGCGTCGATGTCGCAGAAATAACAAGAAAAAAATTCCTAACAGAAAAAGTCTCAGTCCAAAATGTTTCAATTGGTAGCGAAAAATTTGAAAACAAAGAAGGAAAAATAGT
>CBDVEE010000080.1:0-2328 GCA_965372925.1 uncultured archaeon | reverse complement strand
GATTTTTTCGCACGATACCGAAGAATGAAAGGAGAAGAAGTTTTGTTTCCACTAGGACTGGACAGAAATGGACTTCCAATAGAAATGGCAACAGAAAAGAAATTTAAAATTTCCCCATTCAAAGTTGGTAGAGAAAAATTTGTAGAATACTGCGAAAAAGTTTTAAGTGAAACTTCATCAGAATCTGTCGACTCGTTTGCAAAACTCGGAATTTCATTTTCGTCCTACAAAGAAGGAGATACAATCGGTTCAATCTACAACACCGACGCACCAGAATACAGAGTTTTAACCCAATCAACTTTTATTGAGCTCTATAAAAAAGGGCTAATCTACGAAGCGTCCCGAATTAATAACTGGGATCCAAAACTCCAAACAACAATCGCCGACTCCGAAATCGACTACGAAGAAATCCAATCCACATTCAATGACATTAAATGGACAGTCAAAGAAACAGGCGAAGAAATCATAATTGGAACAACCCGACCAGAACTAATCGCAACCTGTGGGATGGTAATTTATAATCCAAAAGACAAAAGGTATAAACATTTAGAAAATAAAACTGCGATATCTCCAATTTTCAGAGAAGAAATTCCAATCAAAGCACACCCTTTCGCGCAAATTGACAAAGGCACAGGATTAGTTATGATGTGTTCGGCAGGAGACTTGACGGATATTCAATTTTTCCGAGAAATGAAACTAACTCCAAGAATTGCAATAGGACAAGACGGAAGAATGAACGAAAAGGCAGGAATTCTCGAAGGGCTGAAAGTTAAAGAGGCGAGAGAGAAAATTGTTGAATTGATAAAAGAAAAAAATTTACTTATTAAGCAAGAACAAATCACACACCGAACTCCAATTTCAGAAAGGTCAAAAGTCGAAATAGAATTTATTGAAATGCCGGAATTTTATCTAAAGCAAATTGAGTTCAAGAATGATATACGAAAAATAATCAAAGATATAAATTTTTATCCGAAAGATTCAAAAAAAATTCTGGATAAATGGATTGACTCGGTTTCAATTGACTGGCCAATTTCTCGAAGAAGATATTATGCAACACCTATCCCATTATGGTCATCTGATAATATGGTTGCGATAGTTCCACAGGGAAAATATGTCGAACCGTGGAGACAAGAGCCCCCAAAAGAATCCGAAGTCTTAGATGTAAAGACTAAAAAAGTATTGGGCACCGTAGCGAACTACCCAAGGAATAAATGGACAGGTGAGGAAAGAGTTTTGGACACATGGTTTGACTCTTCAATCTCCGAATTAAGTATACTAAAATATAAATCAGAGAACAATTTTTTCAAAAAAGCATATCCAGCGACACTTCGACCTCAGGGAAAAGAAATTATCCGAACATGGTTATACTACACAATTTTAAGGGGATTTTTAGAAACGGGAAAAGCATGTTTTAAGGATGTCTGGGTTCATCAACACATTCTGGACAGCAAAGGAAAAAAGATGTCTAAGTCGCTGGGGAACGTAATTGACCCGCAACTAATTTTAAAAGAGGACGGAGCAGAAGCATTAAGACTTTGGGCGGCGACAGAAGGAGATTTATCAAGGGGAGATTTTACCTGCTCAGAAGAAAAAATCAAAGCCGAAAAAAAATCTTTAAATAAATTATTAAATGTATCAAAATTTGTCCTGATGTTTGACGAGCCAAAAAAGAAACCAAAAATAACAAAACTCGACCAACTTTTCATAGACTATATAGAAAACATGACGCAAAATATTGACAAAGATTACGAGGTCTACAATTTTAATTGTCCGGCTCAAGATTTAAGAAAATTTTTATGGGATACGTTTGCATCAAATTATATAGAGCTTGTAAAAAACAGAGTATATAACGAGGATAAAAAATTTACCGACGAAGAATCGGAATCCGCAAAATATACACTTCACTTCTTATTAGAAAGATTATTGGTTTTATTCTATCCAATTATCCCACAAATTACAACTTTAATTGCAGAGGAAAAAGGAGAAAATCTTTTGAAGGTAGAATGGCCAAAAATCAAACTCGGGAATTCGAATCTTCAGCTAATAGAAAAACTAATTAATTTTAATGGACAAATTTGGAAAGCAAAAAAAGAAAAAGGAATTTCTCTCCGAAACCCAATTGAAGAAATTGAAATTCCGAAAGAACTATTAGAATTTGAAAAAGACATAAGGGCATGCCATAATATTTAATACCAACTTTAATAAACTAATTTTTCAATACACTTTTATGGACGAATTACAAAAACTTGAATTAGAATCCCTCGTTGAAGAATTGGAAAGTTATCGAGGAAGACACACAGAATTAATTACTGTCTTGATACCAGCCGG
>CBDVEE010000079.1:0-2377 GCA_965372925.1 uncultured archaeon | reverse complement strand
AGTATTAATTCGAGCGCGATTTGGTCTCAGGCTCAAGATAATAGTAGCTATTTTCAATTTAAAGTCGACAATGTTTCTGGCGAGACGGGGGCGTTTAGTTGGCTGAGCTCAATTACGGATTGGTTTGATTCTCCGATTAATTCTTATGTTGTTGCGATTGATAGTTTGAATTATTCTGATGCCAAGGACAGCGCCGAGGTTGATATTCGGTTGGAAGTTCCACCAAATGAAAATCCCGGGGCTAAGAGTTCAATTATTATATTTAAAGCGGAGTTGGTGGAATGATGGCGGAAAAACGGGAAGTTTTTCCAGAACTCAGAGCTCAGTATTCAGAACTGGGCGAGAACTCAGATACCCTCACAGATAAAAGGGAAAAATGGGTTGGGGCACGCCGACTCAGAACTCAGATACCCTCACAGATAAAAGGGAAAAATGGGTTGGGGCACACCGACTTAGAGGGGACAGGGGAACGGGGAGCGGGGGCGGTTCTAAGAGTGAAGCGGTCTGAGTTCTGTTTTGAGCGAGGAACGAGTAAAAAAACAATGAAAAATAAAGAAAAAAAGAAAAAGGGTTCGAGCGGAACGGTCAAACTCCGCAATTCATTGATACTAAGCTCTGTTACATATGACAATAGATATTTAAATGTTTTTGAAAAAAATAAAGAAAATGCTACGAGCGTAGCATCAACAGTAATGCAAATCTTCGCGGATTGTAGTTATCAAAACAACAATAAGTATATAAACTTTTCTGTTAATGGTGATATTGCCGAGAGTGCTCCTGTAGTATCAATGGTAATGCACCCGTCTCAAAAACGGGGTCTTCGCGGACTTTCGGGTTCGATTCCCGACAGGAGCGTCTCGGCATTTAATTTTTCTTTAAAATTGACAATGGAAATTTATGAAAGGTTTAATTTTGAAGAAATAAATAAAATTAGAGGTATTTTGGCAAATGAAAAATAAAATAATAGTTTTCGAGAATAAGAAGATTAGGAGAGTTTGGCATAAGGATGATTGGTGGTTTTCTGTTGTTGATGTGGTGGGAGTTTTGTCTGGAAGTGTTGATGCAAAAGATTATTGGTATCGGTTAAAAAAGAGAGAATTGGAATTTAGCGAGATTCAGTTATCGACATTTTGTCGACAACTGAAATTAGAATCTTCAGACGGAAAAAAATATTTAACAGATTGTGCAAACAAACAAAGTCTTTTTAGAATTATTCAGTCAATTCCTTCTAAGAAAGCCGAGCCGTTTAAGTTATGGTTGGCGAAGATTGGAAGTGAGAGAATTGACGAAATTGAGAATCCCGAACTTGCTCAAGATAGAGCGAGGGAATATTATAAAGAAAAAGGTTATCCCGAGGATTGGATTGAAAAGAGAATTAGAGGAATTGCTATTAGACAAGATTTAACTGATGAATGGAAAAATCGGGGGATTGGGGAGAATAAGGATTTTGCTATTCTAACGAATGAAATTTCTAAAGCGACATTTAACAAAACAATTAAGGAGTATCGAGAAATTAAGGGAATGCAAAATAAAAGGGAAAACTTGAGGGATTATATGACTGATTGGGAATTGATTCTTACAATGATTGGAGAGAAAGCAACCGCGGATATCACCATTGCAAAAAATAATCAAAATTTTAAGGGGTGTAAAATTTCTGCTATAGAGGGTGGTGAGGTTGCGGGAAATACACGAAGAGAAATAGAACAAAAGACAGGTAGGGCAATTGTTACGAATAGCAATTTTATTGGGGAACGGAAGAAAAAAATAAGAAATACGAAGGTGATAAGATGATGAATATTCATAAAATTGATTTAGTTATGATTGTGGGTAGCTTGGTTGTTTTGATGTTTTTGGTTGGGTATGTGAATCCTTTAGTCGTTGCTCCATTGGATGAGTTTGAAACTTCGGAAAGAGAGGTTTTATTTGTTATTGATAAGGCGGATGTTCTACTGATAGATGACAATTTAGATTTTACTACGCCGGATGAGTATAGAGTGAAAGATGGATTGAAAATTAATTTAGGACCTGGAAAATATTATTGGAAGGTGATTGGGATTTTGAATAGTGATATTAAAACACTGACGATTAATTCGGTTGTTGATTTGAAATTGGTTGAAATTGAAGAAGGGTTTGGGGTTGTTAATAGTGGGAATGTTAGGTTGGATGTTGATGTGTATAATGGAACAGAGTTGGTTGATAAAGTGAAATTGGGTGTTGGTGGTTTTTCGGATGTTAAGGGAGATAAATATATTGGAGGCATGGATGATGAATAAATTGCCCTCACAGATAAAAAGGGGAATACCCTCACAGATAAAAAGGGGAAATAAGTTGGGGCACGCCGATAGGTTGGGGCAGACCCTACCCTCACAGATACAAA
>CBDVEE010000078.1:0-2382 GCA_965372925.1 uncultured archaeon | reverse complement strand
TTCCTCATCACAATTTGTTTCATCAATTTTTGGACACATCATATAACAATAAAGAAAAACTTTAAAAAATTATGCATAGAAAAACGTTTATACTAAAGCTCTTATAAAAAACAATGAAATCCATAGAAAACATATTTTCCAAATCAAAAATTTCCAAAGAGTCACCTTGCCCAAATCCTAAGACGCCCATCATAGTCGACACAAGAGAAAAACAATCTCTCATCACAGCAAACCTCGTCGAAAGAAAAGCGAATATCAAACTTGAAAAATTAGACATCGGCGACTATCTAATCGAAGACACAATTATCGAACGAAAAACTTTTTCAGATTTTATCGGCTCAATGTTAAATAAAAGACTACTGGAGCAACTCTCAAATATTAAAAAATATCCAAAACACTTTCTAATTATCGAAGGGTTTTATTATAACTACAACGATTTCAACGTCCACAAAAACGCAATCAAAGGAATGCTCTTGTCAATCGTAACAGATTTTAAAATCCCTATAATCTACACGAAAAACGAAGAAGACACCGCAAACTTTCTAATCCTCGTCGCTAAACGATATGAGAAGCCAAAATTACAAAATCCCATCAGACAAACTAAAACTTTCAAAACACCAGAAGAACAAAAACAATTCATCCTCGAAGGATTTCCGGGAATAGGTCCCGTCGCCACAAAAACTCTCTTAAAAAAATATAAAACTCTCAACAATATTTTCAACGCAACCGAAAAAGAATTGAGAAAAATGAAAATACTCAGTGAAGATAAATTAGAAAAATTCTTAGACTTGTTAAACAACTAACGATTTTTTAAATTTGTTAAATAATGCTCACGACTACATTTCAGAAGTAGTTCATATTTACTAATAATTTTCTTTTTTAAACTAATGGCATCATTCTCATCATAATCTCTTTTTAATCCAACAGTAGCCTCTTCCCCATCTTTGGTTGATTGCACATATTCCGCCAAATCTCTACCTTTAAGAAACAATTCCCAATGAAAAGCATTACTCAATCCTTTAACTAAATTATAATCTATATTAAATATTTCAGAAATTTCCTTTCGCATATGTTCATCAAAAGCATTCATCATCGGTGACTCTCTCAATTTATCTAACGCATAATCAATATAAGTAACTACAAAATCATCAAGAGAAAATCTTTTCATATTCGAAATTCTATCTTTATTTACCTTCTCCATCAAAAACAAATTAGCAATCATCCATTTATAAAAAATACTGTACCCAAAAATATATTTTCAAAACCACTAATCATATAAAACCCCCTTAACTTTCTATTTCATATTTTACTCTGTCTTCAAAAACGCCTCAACGATTTTCGCCACAACTTTAACCGTCCGATAATCATATTTTTCATCTTTCTCAGGAACAACCTCAACAATATCCAAAACCTTTAAACTCTTGATGCAAAAAATTCTTTTTAATAAATAAAATAATTCTCTCGAGGACAAACCGTTCGGCTCAGGATAACTAACCGCCGGAGCAAACGCAGGGTCAAGCACATCAATATCAACTGAAACATAAACCTCTTTTCCGTTAGCTTTTTCAGTTACATAATCTGCTATCGCCTCAACATTTTCAATTTCTTCAAAAACTTTTATCTTTTTCTCTTCCAAAAATTTTCTTTCAATATCCCACATCTTACGCACTCCAATAAGAATAACATTTTCTGGCTTAACAAAACCTTTTTCAATAACCGCTCTCAGCCATTCTTCATGCGTCGGCTCTCTATTTGCATAATCACAATCTGCATGCGCATCAAACACAATCAAAAAAGCATTTTTATTCACTTCGCCAAACGCCTTAAAAATCGGATAAGTTATCGAATGGTCACCCCCAACAAAAACGACCTTATCCTCTCCCATAAAAATTTCCTTCGCCCGAGAATAAATCTCCTTTTCCGAACTCTCAATATTAGAATTATCAACTTCAATAGTCTCAAAATCTACCCCTATCTCCGCCAAAACTTTCTCCCCCATTTTCTCAACTCCCGTCTTTCCCAAAGCATTAATTCTCGGCACACTTACAATCTTCATAAAATAAATTACCAAAACAAGATTTTAAAATTATGTATCTCCCTCTCAATTCTCATATCTAAGTTCTGAGTTCTGAAATCACGGTCTCAAACTAAAACTCGCATACTCCGAAATCTCAGCCAACTTTTTAATATCATCCAAACTCACCGCATTAATTTTTTCCTTATACTTATAATAATTCTCAGCATCTCCAGAAATTTCTTCCATAATTAAACCAACCGCAATTTCACTCGAGCCCTCAGACTCAACATGCCGATTACCAACAACCTGCACCTTCGCCACCGCCAATTCCTCCTCGCTAATATCTCCCATTTTCCTAAACTCCT
>CBDVEE010000077.1:0-2396 GCA_965372925.1 uncultured archaeon | reverse complement strand
ACTACATAATATTCATATTGTCCATTAGCTAAATCTAAATCATCAAAAGCAGTAATTTGAGTATCGTTTATATAAGCATAATTCTCATTATTTCTAAAAATTGTATAACCTAAAAAGCTTCTAATCAAACCTCCACTAATTGCTGGAATATCCCAATTCAAATGAATATTTAGATCATCAATTACTTCTAAAGATAAGTTTGTAGGTGGATATAATATTTCTATAATTTGTTGCCAAACATTAGTACGCCAAGAGGCGTACATTTATAAATTGGTGCAAATCCAATCCGTCTAATTGGTTATTCAGTCGGAAGACGAAAAGACGGTAAACATCGTGAGGTGTTTGTCGAAGTTCTTTGAAATCGGTAAGTAAGCCGTAATGCGAAAGCGTGAACCCATATAGCTTCGTTAGCGCAACTGCAGTTGACGAGCGTTTTAATGTGCGTGAAGTCTGTAATCATACAAGAAGAAATAACTGAATGCATTGTATGGAACTGTCGGAGTAGTAGGGATGGCGTGCTTATAAATAGTAAATGTATGAACTTGGGAGGTCTTGTATATCAAGGGATGACAATCCTAAATTGCTTCATATAAGTGAACTCGAAATTGAAGTAAGATATTCAAGAAGTCGGAGATGCCCATAGTAGTGTTTGAAGGTAGAGACAACATAACTCAACCTTAGCGAAGGGGCATTACTTTAAACATATTTCCAAAGGAAAGAGGATGGTTAAATTGGAAAAAATCCTAAAAACAATATCAGCAGAAACTAAAAGGAATTTTAGTGATGATGAAAGAGTCCGGATTTTACAGCGGAAATTATATCGAAAAGCCAAACAAGAAACAAAGTTTAAGTTTTATATACTCTATGACAAAATATCTTTACCCTATTTTCTTCGGGAATCGTATCGACGACTGAAAGCAAATAAAGGTTCAGCAGGTATTGACGGATTATCTTTTTCACAAATCGAGAAAGAAGGTTTAGAAGCATTTCTTTTGAATATTCAGCAAGAATTGCAAACGGAGACTTACAAACCAACCGCAGTCAAACGAGTATATATCCCCAAGGCGAACGGAAAATTTCGTCCTTTGGGAATTCCCACAATCAAAGACAGAGTAGTTCAAATGTCTTGCAAGATGGTAATTGAATCCATATTTGAAGCAGATTTTCATGATTGCAGTTATGGATTCAGACCTAAGCGAAGTGCCGAAGGAGCAATCAAAGAGATTCATCAAAACCTCAAGGATAAGAAATACAAGGTTTTTGATGCAGATTTGTCTGGTTATTTCGACACCATTCCGCATAATAAATTGATGATACTTTTGAAGGAACGAATAGTTGACCAACGAGTATTACGATTAATTGGAATGTGGTTGAAGTGTCCAATAGTTGAAGTAGATGAACAAGGTAAAAAGCGGATATTCGGGGGTAAGAAGAATAAAGTCGGTACGCCACAAGGAGGAGTGATTTCCCCTCTTCTTGCCAATATTTATCTTAATCTTCTCGATAGGATTATCAGTAAGAAAGACGGTTTTTATGCTAAACGTGGTATAAGAATAGTCAGATATGCCGATGATTTTGTTATAATGGGCAGGTCTCTTGATTCGGAAGTTATTGAAAGAATAACTTCACTTCTCACAAGAATGGGTTTGATGCTGAATGCGGAAAAAAGTCATACATTGGATGCACGTCAAGAATCATTTGATTTTTTGGGATTTACTTTTCGTTATGATAATGTTTATAACAGTAAGCGTTATTTTTGGAATGTATTTCCGAGTAAGAAATCAAAGAGTAAACTGATAGCAAACATAAAAGCTTATTTAAAAGTCCGCAGCCATTTGCCGATATTTGTGATAGTAAAGGGATTAAATGGAAAACTCAGAGGATGGTTGAACTATTTTACGATACCGAAAGTAAGTAGAATGACGCAAACTTGTTATGTACTTAAAAGTTATATGAAGTATCGTTTGAAAATTTGGTTCAAAAGGAAAAGTCAACATAAATGCAGGCTTTATCGTCGAAATCCTTATGATATTCTCGTAAATCATTTTGGTTTGCAGGATGTTTTAAAATATGCGTTTATTTGATTGACACTTGTGAAAGCTTGAGACGAAGTTTATCGGTAAGCCGTATGCGGGAAAACCGCCCGTCCGGTTTGATGAAGGGGGATAGGTAGGAAAATTTGTTAATGATAACATTCCATTAAAGATGGTAGAAATTATCTTTGATAAATCGAATACCTGTCTCTACTCTACAGTGAAAAAGAGGTTTACAAAAAATCTCTAAAGCTAAAAAAGAAGAATAAAAAAAATGGAGGAAATATGTTAAAAACACAAACAATTATTCTAATCCTATCAGCCTTTTGTTTAACTCTTTTCGGAGACTTAAATCAAAAAGAT
>CBDVEE010000076.1:0-2420 GCA_965372925.1 uncultured archaeon | reverse complement strand
CTGTTGTTGCTGTGAAAACCGCCCCTCTTTCTCTCCTATTTTTTTATTCTAAAAAATATTATGGAAGTAGTAATTAATTTTATAGATTCGTCAAACCTACAAGATGTTTTTATGAGTGTTCCGTCATATTCTCCCACACAACTTGAAGAATTAATTGAAAATAGATTTATCCAGGACAATAGGGGGTTTTGTTGATATGGGGAGACCATTAGAATTAGATACTGGAGAGGTTATCGACCAAGATAAACAAGAAAAAAAAATTAAAGAAAAACATTTAGAGGCGGAATTAAAAAAATGGGAAGGAATTATTGACAGACGCCCGGAAAGTTATCAGGGTGAAATTAATGACTCGGCACTTATCCCGAAACATCTCCTTGAAGAATTGGGGAAGAAGTTTAAATTTATCAAAGAGTATGCTAATAAAAACATCGAGGATAAAAAAACGATTGAAACGAGTAAATTTATTGATGAAGAAAAAAAGATAATTATTGAGCAAGTTTGTGATAGAAAAAACGGAAGTCGATTTTGTGTTTATGATCACATCACGGAAAAAATAAAATATGTAAAAACTTATAGTTGTAATGGGATTAAATATATTCCATTTATTGCAGAGGAGATTGAGAAGGGGGCGGTTTTACTTCCTTCACAAGCAGAAGATTATTTTGAAAACGATATTTTAGATAAGGAGATTATAGATTTTGCGGAGAAGTGGTTAGACGCCCCACCCGAAATAATGAAGTTTGGTTTATGGAATACAAAATTAAGCTGGGTGTTCGAGCTGTGCCAATCTTTAAATTATTTAAGAGCAAGAGGAGATACAGGGACAGGTAAAACAAGATATTTAGATGTTTGGGGACAAATGCATTATAAACCAATTTTTACGACAGGGTCGGCAACTCCAGCCCCACTCTTTAGAATTATTGATAAATGGAAGGGAACTATTGTTATGGATGAGGCGGATTTAAAACAATCAGACGAGAGCGAACAGATTATAAAAATTTTAAATAATGGATTTGAGAGGGGTAAATTTATTATGAGGTGCGACCAGAACGACGCCAATAAAATATCATTCTTCGAGCCGTTCTGTCCGAAGATTTTAGCAACTCGTCGAGGATTTACAGATAAAGCAACCGAGAGCAGATGTATAACCCACATCACCTCACAAACAAACAATAAAGATATTCCCGTAAATATCGACGATAAATTTAGAGCCGAAGGTTTGGAATTAAGAAATAAATTATTGATGTGGAGATTTAGAAATTATTTTGAGATTGAGGAAAGAATGAAAGAAAAGATTAATTTGGATTTGGGGGATGTAGAACCAAGAGTTAAACAAATCGTTCAAAGTTATTTTTATCTTTTTAGTAATGATGAGGAAGGAATGAAGGGTTTTATAAAATATATCAAATCCTATCAAAAAGAATTAATTGACGAAAGACAGGGAAGTTTTGACGGAATGATTATAGAAGCTATTTTTAAATTAATAGACAGAAGAGTTTTAGATTTTACGACAGGGGATATTATCACCGAAGGAGAATTAAAAGGATATGACGGCTTACCAATGAAACCGAGGGGACTCACTCCAAAATTAAAAAGTTTAGGATTCAAGAAAGGGAGACAATCAAGAAGGGGGCAGGATATTAAAAAATACATCCCTGTGGATAAAGAACACCTACGAGGACTTTTTAAGAGGTATGGATTTGATTATGAAGTTTTGGATAAATTAACATTAAAACAGCCCGAAAGCCAAGAAATTCTTTAAAGGTTGTGTCCTGTTGTGCCTGTTGTATCTGTTGTAGTGGTTAGCCACCAATTAGCAAGATTTAACCAGTTTTTAGCAGTTTTATGCTTATTTACTAAATTAAGAGGTCTCCAATACAATAGTTACAACAGGTTACACAGGTTACAGAATTTAAAAAACTCTCTCATTCAAAACAATAGCCTTAAATATTTACTTTTCCTCGTAAGTTCCTACGGAACGTCACGAGCTACTCCACTATCCTAACTATCTTTTGAATGAATGGGACACATCACCTCAATATAGATTTAATTAATATATTTCAGCCATCCTAATCAATCTTTTTACTAATTACCAATACATTCCTCACGATGTCATAAATTCCTCGTTCGGACTAACTCCCAACCCGTGCGATATTCTTCGCACTCCCCCCAACTTCCCCCCCTCTCCCCTTTTCCCCCGTGGGAAGTCGTCGCAGTAGTTCCATCGGCAAACGTGCCGACTGGAAGTTGTCTTTAGGGAATGTTTGGGAAATCAATCGTTTCAAATCGATTACAAGACACTCAGAAAAATCGAGTCCAAACTCAATCTAAAGGTCAGGCACAGACTTCATCAATAGTGTAGAATGAATAAAACAGGCCACAATATTAATCAAGATTGTCAAGCGAGGGATTAGGGACTT
>CBDVEE010000075.1:0-2468 GCA_965372925.1 uncultured archaeon | reverse complement strand
TCCTCTCCTCATCCCCAAACTTCTCAATTGCATACCTCAAAGTCGTCCTCGGCAATTCATTATAATTCTCCCTCAAAAACTTTTCCAAAACTTCCCTATCTTTCTTTCCAACTTCTCTCAACATCCATCCAACTGCCTTATGAATCAAATCATGTTTATCTTTCAATAAGATTTTAGAAATTCTCAATGTATCAATAAATTCCCCCTCGCGAATAAAAGCAAAAGTAGAAACAATCGCGATTCGCCTCTCCCATAAATTCTTAGATTCCGCCAACTCATACAAAATTCCTCTGTCTTTTACTTTAAGCAAATAATCTCCAATAATTTTCGGAGCTGACAAATCAACCAAATCCCAATTATTCACACCCTTAGTATTAGCCAAATAAAAATCATAAACAATTTTCTTATCACCCCTCTCATATTTATCAATCAAAATTAACAACCCGACCATTCTCTCATCATGAATTTCAGAATCCAAAAGCATCCCAACATCATCCAACAAAATCCTCTCACTCGTCAACTTCGCAATCACCCTCTGCTTTGGAACTGTCAATCCAAGAAAAACATCTCCCTCACCATATTCTCCCTTCCCCGTCTTAAAAAATCTTTGAAGAACCTCTGCTTTTTCCTTATTTGCATATTTCTTTATTTCTTCCTTTAACTTCTTCATAAAAATAGATAGAGATGGGGATTAAAAAGTTATTCAAATCAAATTCAATAAAATATATTTTTCAATTCCCTAAATGAATAAAATGTGTCCAATTTATTGGCATCTCTCAAAATGATTCCCTTTGTGTCAAAACTCAAATTTTTTACAGGAGGACGAGAAACAAAATCTTTATCAACAAGTTTAACTATCCCGTTTTCTTTAAAGAACTTTAATAAAGGAACCACATTCCCACTCCCATATCCTCCGAAAAAAGCAATTTTATTTATTTTTCTTTCCTTGCCTATTTTTACAAAAGTTTTCAATTCGTCTAAATTTCGTTCATTAAAATGACAATAATTAACATAGGTATTTTTTCTTGCAGAATAAGGATAAAAAAGAATAATGCAAGGAATTTGAACAGATTCTGACAAAGACTCTCTACTTCCTCCAAATGTTCTTACAAATTTTTGAATTTCTTCCATAATAAATTTTAACTGTAATAATAATCACTTCTTCAAACTTTTCCTAACGGGCATGGTTTTTTTTGCGTGTTTGCCCTGTGCAGTGTGCTGAATTTTCTTTGCCTCAATCTTCTCTATTTTAGCATCTCTCTCGCCACCAGCCTTCTTAGTTTCTTTTTCCTCGATTTTATCATCAACACCATCTTTGTCTTTGTCAGCTTCAACGGGTTCTTTCTCTTGTTTTGGTGCTTTACTTTTACCCTCGAGAGCTTTACTTTTCTGCTTAGCATCCCACGCCATCTTATATCCAACAACCTCAGGAATATCAGCCAATTCGACATAAACAATCCCGTCAATTTTTTTAGCCTTAACTTTAATCTTATTAGCAGGTTTTTTAATTCCCCTAAACCACAATTCATTATTCAAATATATATCAATTTTAACCTTTCTCAAATCCCTGTCGCGAACTTTCATATGCTTAACCATAAACTCCTTCAAAACTCTAATAGCTTTTTTAGCCCTCCGATAATGCGGAACATTCAAAACACCTCTCTTTAACGGCACAATATATTCTCTCTCCAATTCAACCTTAGACTCAACCTTCTTTTCTTTTTTCGAAACTTTGGAAACTGCAGGCTTTGATTCTTTCTTAATATTTTTATCTTCAACTTTTCCTTCAGATTCAGCAATAGCTTTTTTATTCTCCTCACTATCTCTAAATTCTTTCAGCTTCTTAATTTCTTTATCTTCTTTTTCAATCGAGTTTTTTGTCTCTTCTGCCATTATCCTAAATACTTCTTAGCCGTTTTCCTTGGTTTAATTTTTAATTTACTTCTTTGCCAAGCTCTCTTAACATGTGTAATTCTCGACGGGTGAACCTTTTTGCCTTTGCCAAATTTCTTAATAACTGTCCAAAACGGTGCCCACTTAGTTTGTCTTTTAGCTCTATCAAGATGCCTTTTTTTACTACTTCGCATTTTAGATTTACGACTTGCCATTATTCCTTGTCCTCCTCAGCTTCATTTTCCTTAATTTCCTCAACGACTTCTTCGCCTTTATCCTCGCTAATCTCTGTCGCTTCTTCAACAACTCCCTTATCTTCCTCGTCTGTATTTTGATTCTCAATCTTAGTAGGTTTAACACTAACACTATCAAAATCCAAGTCCTCAATCTTCTCAACCTCAATAGAATCCAATAAATCTCGACCTGCCGCAGTCAGCCTTCTACCATGCTGTAATCTTAAAACTTTCTCAACCAATCCAGCCTCCTCGGCTTGTTGTAAAATAACTCTGATAATTTTTCCGCCTGATTTCTTGAACTTATCCGGCTTTCCACCCCTATCTTTTCTCGAGCCATAC
>CBDVEE010000074.1:0-2506 GCA_965372925.1 uncultured archaeon | reverse complement strand
TCGTGTGCGGATTTTCACAGTTCTCGGCTTTATGGCGCCCGGACGTGGTAGTGTCTTTTCTTCTCCCGGCAGCCAATATTCCGTTCCTTCTTTTGTCGCCCAAACTCCGAAAATGGGGGCTTTTACCTTGCTCAAAGCATCTTCAACTTCAAACATTACATCACCTTCAATATTTCTAACATCTTCATTAATTACGGCTGTTATTCCGTCTATGAGATTATTCATTTGTCCGCCTCCTCCGATTCCTGCCAAAGCCGTCCCAAAATTAACTCCTACTTTTCTCAACCTTTTCACACTCCCGTGTTTTAAATAATCTCGACTTCCCCTAATAATATCATCACCAATTTGTAAAACTGTTATCGGGCTTCGTCCTCCATATAATTGCTCGCCCATTGCTTTAGCAATTAGTGGATCAATAACAGCACCGCCGACAAACGGAAAGAATGTTCCGATAGTTGTTTTTTTCCTGCCGGTTAATGCTTCTGAATACCAATTCGCCAAAAACAAACCAACCAATAAGCCAAATAATTTCCCTGCTCTTTGTCTGTATGTAAGTTGCATCGCGCCACCAGTTTTAGTTGATATTTCTTTTAAATGATTAAACATTTCGACCGAGAAGCTTTGGAACGGGAATATCGTTCTTGCTATATCACTATTTAAAATCAACGCTCGGTTTTCTTTATTATACATTGATTGTGTTCTTGCCGCCGTTAAATCAGCGAACCACAAAGCATCTTGTCCTTTGTATCCCAAACCCTTTGCCCTGTCTAACCCCGCCACATAAGAAGCCAGTGTCAATTCTCTTTCTTCTACAGAACTCAACATAGAAATAAAATCGTTATATTTATCAATCTTCGTTCTGTAAATTCTGTTTTGTATATTTCTCCCCTCTCCAACTGCAATAGCACGGACATCACTGCTTTTTATGTTCAAAACATTTGAATTCTCTTTAACAAATTGTCGCAGTGGTTTCCCAAAAGATTTATAAATAGCTTTCACAGAATTTATAACACCTGTTTCCATCGGCACATTCATAATGTAAGACAGCGGTTGTGTCGCCAAGTTCCAAGAAACCTTACCTGTTAAAAAAGCTAAATTAACCATTTGATTCCATTTCTGCAATCTCTTTCTTCCCTTTTGCCCGATACTTAAAGCAGTATCCAGTTTGTGTTGCTTGCCGAGTAGTCCTGTTCTTATATATTCGTCCCAATATTTTGAGGCACTTATTTTTTCTCTACTTTTCAAAACACCATTGTATGCTTTGATATTTTCAATAGCTGGCGTGATATAAATATCTTTGCCTATTGCACCAATATATCTATCTAAAAGGATGAATAAATTTCTTTCAGCCTGTGGTAGTTCTTCCATCATCCTTTTGTGCGCGAATGGATTTTTAGCTTGATTCGGAATAATGAAATCCAAGTTGTCTGATATTGTTGCTACATTCGACAATAGCTCGCTCCATAAAGTTGTTTTTTGGATGTGCGGAATATAATTTTCGATGTAGCCAATTTTGTCTTTTCCCATTGCTTCTCTCACCGCGTTTGCCCGATCTCTTAAACCATCTAAGACTTCTCTTAATTCTTCGACATACGTAGCTTCTTCCGGTGTTGCTTCAACTTTTTTTTCGATAACATCTGACAGGTGTTCTAAATTTTTCTTCGTTGTTTTGATGTTGTGTTTATTATTCAAGTCGGTAATTATTTTGATGTTTTCGACAGCAAATTCCTTTTCAGCTCGGAGGGCTTTTTCTGTTGGCTTCCAAACCTTTTTAAACATTACCCCGAACTCTCCACCCTGCTTATATCCATCCTGCTTTAATGCCATTAAGTGAGGAGCAAGTTTTTGAATGTATTCGTCTCTGATGAAATCTGTTTGGACTTCTTTCTCCGCGTAAAAGCCGGACTGTCTAATTGCAGGAAGCGGTCTTTTATTCCCTCGTTCTAAAACAGCAATTCCCTTTTCTTCCGCTATTCTCAATAATTTTTCCCTCGCTTCTTTTGTCGTTTTGTTGGCTTCATCGGGAGAGATTTTGCCAACCAACCTCTGCCCCTGTATTTTGTGTATTTCTTTAGAAGCAATTTTTATCGGGTCTCCTTCTCCTATAAAATTATCGAATCCACTGATTATTTTCTTTACCTTCGCCCGTTTGTCCAGCGGCAACGCTTTAATTTCTTCAGCAGTAGTTTTCGGTGCGGCTTTAACTCGCGGCGCGTGTCCACGAACACTGAACAAATCCATTGCCTCGCTGAAAACTTCATCCGTTGAAATGTCCTGTCCTGTTTCAGTTTGGAGTTCGTCAACAGCAGAATCAAGATTTTTTAGTGTCTCCAAAAGTTTCGGCGCGCGCCCCGTTTTTTTCAAAAAATTGATTGTTGACGGCAAGTCAAGTCCGTCCAATTTACCTGACCCGCTTTTATTTAAGTCGGCGGCAATACTTTTCGCGAGTTCGTGGAACGGAGTTTCGCCAGCTTCTGCCGCGACTTTTTCCATCGTCTCTTTTTCA
>CBDVEE010000073.1:0-2520 GCA_965372925.1 uncultured archaeon | reverse complement strand
TTGACGTATTCCGCCCCCTACAATCAATTATTATTAATAAAAGGTAGGATTGTGCCACCCAACCCATCGGCACTTCTGCCGATGCGAAAAGAGCTAAGCTTTAGCCAAATTAGCTTAATTTGGGCTGATTTAAGGCAAAACGGCACTTAACTACCGCATTAAACGGCTAAAGCCCAAATTGCTTGCTAGCAACTTCGTTTAATACACGTTAAATGCCATTTCCTCAATCTGTGTAACTCTGATAAGTGAAGGCGTTCTGGGAGTGTTGGGGAACTTCCATCATCACGCCTCTGCTGATGGAGTTAGGCTGGCGTGGAGCTACCGCACATCCACGCCCTCAGGGCTCGCTTCGCTTCGCCCTGCCCCCGCGGGCTCGCCTCCGGCTTCGCCCGCCCTCCGGGCGTGCTAACGCCCGTTATGTTGTATGTTGTTTATGCGATTGTTGGTTGTTTTTGTTTTGTTGTGTGTAGGAACCCACCCGCAAATTTTAAAAATATAATATTTATAAACTGCTTTCCTTTACTAAATAGATGAACAAAAAGGAAATGGGACGTCTTTCGAGAAAACGGGGGATGGAGTTTGAGCGGAAAGTTAGGAAAATTCTGACAAATGGAGGATGGATTGTTCAAAAACACGGAAATAATATAGATTTAGAAAATGACGAATTTATACAAGCCAAATCCAACAGATTCCGAGCCGTTGGAGGTTTCCCAGACTTTATGGGATTTATGAAAAAATCTGAAAACCCAAAGGGAAAATTATATAATTTAATATTTGTAGAATGTAAGACGAACAACACTTTAGATAAAACCGAAAAACTGAAGATGAATTGGTTATTAGAAAATCATTTTAATTGTTGGGTAGCTTATTTGGAAGAAGACGAAACAAAATTTAGAAAATGGGAAAAATACACACCGAACAAAAAGAAAAATTAAAAAAAGATAAATGGCAAATACAAGTTCTTAATACAAAAGGAAATATGTGTATTTGCTCCCCAAGACAAATGGGAAAGTCCACAATTATTTCTGAAGATGCAGGAGAGTTTGCACTAAATAATAAAAATAAATCTATAATGATTATAGCATCCGTTGAACGTCAGGCACTATTGTTATTCGAAAAAGTTTTGTCATATATTTATAATAAAAATAAAAAAATGATAAAAACTAAAAAAGACAAACCTACAAAACACGAACTTAAATTAATGAATGGCTCTATTATCCGTTGTCTTCCGACAGGAGATTCAGGCTATGGAATACGAGGTTTTACAATAGACCGACTTTATGCAGATGAAGCTGCTTTTATTAAAGAAGAAGTTTGGGCGGCGGTTACCCCTATGTTAGCGACGACAGGCGGAGATATTATCTTACTATCCACACCATTCGGAAAGGACAACTACTTTTATAGAATGTTTACAAATAAAAATTTCACAGCCATCCACGTTAATCCAGACGAAGTAATCAACAACAGAGAAGAACCTCAAAAAACAAATATGTTAAAATTCCGAGAAGATGAAAAAGACCGAATGACAAAACTACAATATCAACAGGAACACTTAGGACTTTTTGTAGGAGGAATTGATAGATTTATTTCAGACACTTTAATTGATTTGATTTGTATCGGTAAAACTAACCACATACCAACAGGAAATAAATTTCAAGGAATAGATGTCGCACGGATGGGAGGAGATGAAACCGTATTAGTCTCATTTGATAGAATTAATAAAGAAAAAATAATCCAATTTGATTTAACGATTCCAGAACCTCAAACAATTACAGATACGGCGAGATTAATAATTCACAAAGATAAACAAATTAATCACAAGAAAATATATATGGACGATGGAGGTTTAGGAGTTGGGGTTTATGATATTCTCTACGAAGACCAACAAACAAAAAGGAAGATAATCGGTTTAAACAATGCGACGAGAGAAATTGAACGAACAATAAATAAAGGAAAAACAAAAATCCGAAGTAAAACACTATTAGGAACAGATATGGCAATATTCCTAAAAAGCTTAATGCAACAAAATAAAATACAACTGATGGATGACCCACAAATAAGACAATCCCTCCGTTCTATGCAATGCGATTATTCCGATGGAAAACTCACAATATACGGAAATTACTCCCACATTTTTGAAGCACTTAAAAGGGGGGTTCAAGGTATGAAGGACAAAAGTTTAAATATTTACTATTATTAAGAAAAATATGGCAGATGACGGAATTTTCACAAAAAACGCAGATATTCAGGCACGTGCGGGTATCAACGCAAACACAACCTCAAAGGCAATCGCCGCAACTGATGTTTATGTTCTAAACATTGAGGGCACAATTAACGCAATGACTTTAAACAACTGGTCAGATAAATACGCAACTTTAAATGCAGATGTTAAAGGAATTTTAACAGACGTGGGAGCTTCTATGTGTGCGGTTATCGTCATCTTATCCGATATGTCGGGTTACACTTCGAGGGATGAAGCGATAGCGATGGTCAATATTCTAAACAACTCAATCAACAGAG
>CBDVEE010000072.1:0-2559 GCA_965372925.1 uncultured archaeon | reverse complement strand
GAAGCATTGATTGAAATGTATAAAGCGGGTTTTCTCGACGGATACAAAAATAAAAACAAATTAAAAAATAAAGTAGAGTGGGCTTTGATGAATAAAGTTTATAAACTTGCTTTCATGAAAAGATTTGAGAAGAAACTTAACAAAGTTATAAGGGAGGACAAACATGGAAGAAGAAAAAACAAATGAGGAAGCAAAGAAAGTGGATGAAGGAACAACAACTCCGGCAGATGAGGGAGGGAATAAGTCGGAAGCAGATATCGAAGTTGAGCGACTTAACGCTGATACTGAAAGGATTAATAAAGCCATCGCAGAAAACAAACACGCAAAAGCACAGGCAGAACTCGGAGGAGTAAGTGAAGCTGGGAGCAAAATGTTAACCAAAGAGGAAAGTGAGAGTAAAAAAGCGGAAGACATTGCTGAGGATATAGTGGGGGCATTTCAATAAAATGCACTTATACTTTTATCCGAGAGGGAAATTCGAACAGGTTGAATTATGGAAAGTCCACGCCCAAACTGCTTACTGGAAATTCAGAAGAATTAATAAAGAGACAAAAGAAGAAGAAATAATTTTAGTTCAGGGAGCATTAAGACCGTCGGTATTGGGAGCTTACGAATATATTTTTCCAAAAGAAGCACTTGTCGAAGTGTGTGCATTTTTTGGAATTACGAAAAACGAACAATACGGTTTCGGGACAATCGGATTACATTCAAGACATTTTGCTATGAGAAGGATTTTCGGTTGTTCAAAAATACCAAACAAAATTCTAAAGAAATCAAAGGAGTTCCCCTCGACGTTCAGCACAGCGGAATTTGAGAGAGGAAGTTCTAATTGTATTATCCCGGGTGTTCCTGTCCACGTTATCGGGATAAAGAAAGACGCAACGATAGAGATGGCGGGATATATTCAAGAGGGATTGTAAGCCCGTGAAAGTCTAATCTCCTATCCTCTGATAAACGGAGCCCGACTTTCCGCCCCATCTATTAAAACAAAATTTCCAAAAGATTTAAATAGTATTCGTTACACCGATTAGTATGGCAAATGAAGCAGTTTTAAGAGACAATAACATTTTAGTTAACAGAAGATATACTTGCGCGACTTCTACGGGGATAGCGAAGGGATGTTATTTAAAAAATGCAGACCCTCACACTGCCTCGGCTTCCACTGGAACAGGAGATAAGTTTTGTGGTTTTGCTCACGCTGATGTAAACAAATCTACAGATACCGCTTTCAATACGGAGACTTCTATTACTGCTGATAAAGGTGCTATGTATGACTTATTGGCAAGTGGTGCTATCGCAGTCAATCAAAAAGTTAAGACAGCAGCTCCGGGTAATATGGTTATGGCCGCTTTAAATGCTGACGTAACATCGTCTTACGCTATCATCGTAGGTATTGCGAGAGAGGCGGCATCTGACGGCGAAACAATTAATGTTGAGGTGTTGGTATAATGGCATTTTATGAAACTGGCGAGGACAAGTTAAGGGCAACTTCTTATGATTCAGCAATTAAGCAATTAACAGTTTATGCTTACAAATTCAAGCAATTAGTTTCTGTAGTTAATTCTTCTTCGTGGAAAGGATATTTTTTTAGAGAACAAACTGATGTTCCAACAGGTCAGGAAGGAAACGCAATTAAGGGTATTCCAAGAGGGGCTGATTTTCCTAACGCTGTTTTAAGTTGGGAGCAGGTAACTTCGCGAATTGAGAAATATGGACTTTCTGGAGCCATAGACCACGAAGATATTATTGCGAAAAATATCGACATGAGAAACAGAACTATTAAGAGAATTGCGGAAGGAGTGGCGAAAGCTGTTGACACTGAAATTTATACTGTAATATCAACAGACGGTGATATTTTAACAGGAAGTTTGAAGGGCGGTTATTGGGACCAGACAAGTGCCGCGATTATAAAAGATTTGGCATTTATGAAAGCACAGGTTAAGGCGTATTATGATAACGCAAATAAATTTGTTATAGTTGTCCACCCGGATACAGAACC
Organism: uncultured archaeon; assembly: GCA_965372925.1. Lineage (GTDB taxonomy): Archaea > Nanobdellota > Nanobdellia > Pacearchaeales > GW2011-AR1 > JAGVXH01. Next base: position 560 of record CBDVEE010000072.1, on the reverse strand, counting down.
TCACATTTTACATTATATCTACGAGAAAGGAGCACAAGCTACATCCTCGGGACAGAAAGCATTTAACGGACAGATTGGAAACCCTGCGGGAGTTAGTATAATTACTTCCAGCGTAGTTCCAGCAAGTTACGCTTTATTTGTAGTTCCTAAATCCTGCGCTACATGGCAATCTTTAATGAGTTTGGAAACTGACACAAAGACGGACAGGTTTAAGGGGGATAAGATAACAGCATGCGAGTATGGAGTTACAGAAGTCCACGAACCAAAACAAGTTGTTATGACACAAATCATAAAATAGGAAACATTTTTATAATCTAATTTTCTTAATTACTTATGGCACATAGAGCAGACGGACTGAATGACATTTATGATAATGATTTAACAATTAAGAAGATATGCACAGCTAATGAGTTTAGGGGGGATGGAAGTCAATTAACAAATCTTCCTGCAGGAGGAACAGTAACTCATGCTTCTACAACTGGACAGACAGCAACCGACCATCACGATAATTCTAACGACCACGCCCCGGGCTCGGACGACCAGGATATTTCAGGAATAGG
>CBDVEE010000071.1:0-2588 GCA_965372925.1 uncultured archaeon | reverse complement strand
ACACGAATAGAAATCGTTCCGGCGTGTGTCGCGGGAGCCGCCTTTTACTTACTATTCCTATTACTCTTTTCAACCGCAAACATAAAACCAGAAACACGAGCTAAAGCAGTCATCACAGCATTCGCAATATTTTTCGCTCTGAACATCACAAGAATTCTAATCTTAATCCCTATGATAAACACCTCTTATTTCGAAACAATCCACTGGATATTTTGGCATATCATTTCAACGATATTCGTCGTAGCTGTCTGGTTTAGCATAATAAAAATTTACAAAATAAAATCAATTCCAATTTACTCTGATTTAAAATATCTAAGAAGTTTAATAAAGCCCGCTAAAAAATCCAAGAGAAAAAAGAAGCACAAGTAGTCCGGAAATTACAATACCAGTCGCAATAGCAATAAAACTTTTCAATCTATCTAATCCAAGCGCCCAAGCAACCATAGTTCCCGACCAAGCACCCGTTCCAGGAAAAGGAATCGCCACAAAAAACATCAACGCAAAATAACCCCACTTGTGCATTCTACTTTCAACCTTTCCCACTTTCCTTTGCAACCTTTTTAATATACGCCCTATCACAGCACTATACCATTTCGTTTTCATAAATGTCTCATGGAGATAATCAAGAAACAAGAATAGCAAAAATATGACCAAAATATTCAAAACCAAAACCATTAGAAAATACGGCCAGACCGAAACACCATTTCTCACAGCATACTCAACAATAATTGGAAGTCCTCCTCTCAGCTCAAATACAGGCGACACCGTCAATAAAAATCCTATTAAAATTTGAATATCCATTATGTTAATTTGCTACTTTCTTCAAGAGCTTTTTTAGCGAGTGTAAAATCTTCAATAGCTTTAACCATAAACCGCTCAACCGAACTCACATCATTACAATCATTAGCTCTAATAACATAGCAATAAGGGTTACTCTCGTCTTGCACTACTGCAGAATCTCCAAGTTCAATAATAACCAGTGTTCTATCGTGAACCGTTCCACACTGTGCAAACTGCCTATTGCTTTCATTCGCCACATATTTATCTGTCGAACCAGATGTCAATGGTCCAACTCCAACACCCCGTTTCAAAAATGCTCCAAGATCAAGCATAACCCTCGACAATTCGCCCCTGCATTCATCAACCTCAGGAGTTATCGAAATCACTCCCCCGTACTTAAATCTGTCAAAAGTCCCCTCAGTCGGTACATTGTTCTCTCGGGGGTCGCCTCTCAAAAAAATATTATAATTTAAATTCGAATTACTCAACGCTATAAATCGTCCGTGAAAAATTGTTCCAGTTGGCTCGGCATAATCCTCAATCATCCAATCAACACCACTATACTCAAAACTCTTCAAACTCTCCGCCCCAAAATATGAAACTAAAACCACCGCAAAAACAATACCAATCACAACAAGAAACCACAACAACTGCCTATCCTCACTTTTCTGAACAGATTTTTTAAACAACTCACTATCTTTCTCAGAATTTATTTTATCAGACTCATCCAGCTTAATAACTTTCTTTTTCTTAATTTTCCCTTTTCTTTTCACCATTTAATTTACTCCTAAAACCTCATATAAAAATGCATCGACTCCCTTCACACCGTCGCCAACAATAAAAATACAACTTTCATTCTGATAAACCCTTGTTTCATTGCTTGTGAGATTTATCGAGTCAAGCAGCGAGCTTCTTTGAAGCGACGCTCCAGTTTCAAAAACTATTAAATTATTCTCACAACTTTTCACAGGCAAATCCCCATTACAAATATACTCATCTCCGTTGCTTAAGTTATTCAAGTCATTGTCTTCTCCCTCCCTCCTAATCTCAGAATCTTGTTGCAAGCACGCATCCTGATATCTCAAAATATAGCGACCAATATTATTCAAAATCTCCGACGCTCCCTCATTTGGGTTAACAAAATACAAAGGCTGTCCCGAATATCGCTCTAAATCAAATGACACATTTACATCAACATTAGAAACCTCCGACGGTAAATTCTGAAATCTAAAAATCTCTCCGTCAAAATCGGCAATCCACAATCCATTCTCTTTAAAAAACTCAATCCCAAATTCGTTCACATTAGAATTATCCTTTTTTTTATTACCACTCATTAACGCAAATCCCAAAGAAGAAACAACCAAAATCCCAATCATAATAACCCCAATAATAATTCCATTACGCCGTTTCCCCCTATCAATTTCTGCTTGCGTTTTAATCTTTCTTAACATCAAAATAAAAGAAATAGACTGAATATAAATCTTTCTTTTCCATTTTTCTATAAAATGGAACATCGGCGTGCCCCAACCAATAATAGTTCTAAATCTGTGAGGGTAGATAGTTATCCCTAACTTTCTTTCTAATTTTCCTTTTCATTAAAAATATATTTTGTAGTAATCCTATCATTTTCAATATCATAAAATATTCTCTCATTTCCACGTTTTAAAAGAGGATCTTTCCTACAGCCCTCACCGGTTCTTTCCCATCCATCATCAGTCAATTTCTTAAATCCTTCTTCCATATATATGTCATACTATTTAACCTTTATAAACTTTATATTTTCCAAAAAAATATAAAAATACAAGGTC
>CBDVEE010000070.1:0-2693 GCA_965372925.1 uncultured archaeon | reverse complement strand
TTTTTAATTCTAAGTTATTGTAGTTCATTGATTTTTATCATTTTTTACTTGACAAGATTTGGTTAATGTGTTATAAAGAAATTGTAAGAAAATAAAATAAAAAGGAGGGAACAAAAATGAAATACGGATACGCATACAAAGAAGAAGGAATTTGCAACACGGAGCACAAATATACGGAGAAAGAAATTATTGCAATGGAAAAAAAAGAGCAAGGAACTGATAGCCTAAATATAGGAATTGAAGGAGAGGACGGAAACCAATACCAGCTTAATTTTGACAATGATAAATTAGAAAAAGTTGAATGTTTGATTTAAAAAAATATTAGAGATTGTTAAAGGAGGCGATAAAAAATGAACATCACAACACAGGATATATTAGGCAAAAAGCCGTGCATTGAATGGACAGAAGAAATAATATATAAACTAATCGGCACAGGAAAAACACTGCTTGAAATTCTTGATTTTGGCGAAGTAGAAGAAAAAGACAGAATATGGTGTGTTACGAAATTTCTCACAGACAAAATTAACCGAAAATTTGGGATCTGGTGCGCTCGGCAGTGTAAGACGGAAGTGAAGGAAATTAAGGAATATATAAATGTAATAGAAAAATATTATAATGGTGAAGCGACAAACGATGAACTCAGTGCGGCATACTGGGCGGCATACAGTGCGGCATACTGGGCGGCATACAGTGCGGCAGACTGGGCGGCAGACTGGGCGGCATACTGGGCGGCAGACTGGGCGGCAGACTGGGCGGCAGACTGGGCGGCAGACTGGGCGGCAAGAAAATCCCAAATAGCAGAGCTTAAAAAATTAGTAAAGGAGGAAGGATGAACATCAAAAAACTAAGATTAAAAGCCGGAATGAACATCGTCGAACTGGCGTATAGAATGGGCGTTTCAACAGTCAGTATTCGGAACTGGGAATCAGGAAAACACACACCGCACGTAATGTTCAGAGCGAAACTGAACAAGATATTCGGGAAGGGGAAGTAATGATATACCTACAGACAAGAAAAGAATTAAAAACACTGAATGCTTCTGATTGCAAAGAAGGAGATATAATAAAAACAGGAAAATATTATATCCACATCCATTATGGCGGATATAAAAGACCTTCTCTTTGTTCTTGGGTTGAAAGAGAAGACTTCAGAAAATGCAATACGCCAGGGGTTAATATACCATATTATATTGATGATTTTCTTGGTAGGTAAGTAAAAACTAAATCAAAGGAGGCAGTATGAAATTAGAAAGAGGAATGAAGGTTAGTTGTCAAATAGCTGAGGGTGGAGGAATAGTAAAATATATCAATAGTGCAAAAATACAAATTGAGGGAGGTGTTTTATTTGTTTGCCAGAATTATTGCGACGGCGCAAGATGTCAAGATACATTAGGATATAAATATTCACGAATACTAAATGATACAGTAACCGACCTGAAAGTCCTGCCTCTCACTTTGGACACTATTTTCAAGGGGTGCGAGATAGTAGACCCTTACAGAAACAAAAGTGTAATTTTAGGACGAATTGAGGATGTGATTTTTATGAAATATAAAGGATCAATCGGGCTTTTAACGAAAACGATTGAACAGTTGAAACATTCTCTCTACACAGTAGTATCTCCAGAGCCGGAGCCAGAGCCTACCAAGAGGGAGAAAATAATGGATATGCTGAAAAGGATAAATGATACTATAGCGGTCCCAGACCACGTCAAGGAACAAATAGCGGACGAGATACTTGCTTTGGATGAGGTGTAGAAATGAGTAATTTTGTTAAATGTGAAATATGCGGAAAATACAGTTGGACAGGTGAAAGACATAAATGCTCCCCAATATTTTATTTTAAACACGAAGATTGGGGAGATGAGTTTGAGGAGATAAGAGCTACTGATTTTGACGATGCAGCATTAGAATTTGCAAAACTATATAACGAAAACGGAGACTATCCCTTAATGGATTCCGAGGAAGAAGTCATAATATCAGACGGAAAAACAGAAAAGCGTTATATTGTATCTGCGGAACAAAGTATCGAGTATAACGTAAAAGAGAAAGAAGTAGAGGTGCAGGAATGAGCCCTAACCACCACAAATGGACAATAGTCTGTAAGTACTACCAAGACCGCAAAGACCGCCAGGAAGCGGCGGTTACGTGCGTTATAGTAGCATTCCTGTGTATAGTAGGGAATCTGCTGACAAATCTGATATAGGGGGAAAAAATATGTGTAGATTTTTTTCAGGCATAATTACAAAAAAAGGAATAGTTTTTGATTTCGACAATGACAGCCACGAGTTTTTACTCGAAAAAGCAAAGTTAGACGATACGACAAAAGATCCACAATTTGTGCGAGTAGAATTATTGCAAGAAGATAATGATATATTTAATTTTGATCTATCAACGTGGAAAATAAGTATAGACCAAGATTTAATTCCTGTTTGGTTCGATAAAAAAATAGCAGAAGAAAGGATGAAAAAAGCTATTACAGAAGTATTTGAGCAAAGATTTATTGTCGATAATAAAAATTGGCAAAAAAGAGAAAACCAAAGACTATGGATTAAAAATTCATCAGTCGTAGCGAGGGGAAAGTCATCAGTCGAAGCGAGGGAAAATTCATCAGTCGTAGCGTGGGGAAATTCATCAGTCGAAGCGAGGGAAAATTCATCAGTCGTAGCGAGGGAAAATTCATCAGTCGAAGCGTGG
>CBDVEE010000069.1:0-2723 GCA_965372925.1 uncultured archaeon | reverse complement strand
ATTGGTTTAGCTTCACTAACTGTTAGAGCCCGACCTTCAATATCTTTCTCGTGCATTTCAGAGATTGCTTTTTTAGCTGCCTCGTCGTCCGCGATAGTTACAAATCCGAATCCTTTAGATCTACCTGAGTATTTGTCTTTGATTAACACTGCTTCCTCTACATCATAAGATGCAAAAAGTTCTTTTAGTGCTTTATCATCAACTGACCAAGGCAGATTGCCTACGTATAATTTCATATTTTCCTCCTGTGTTATTTAATAATTTTAATAGAATTCTCATTTGGGCTCTTAGTCATTTACATAATTTTACAGAAAGAGGGTTTTTAAAGTTAATGTGTAAATTGCAAAACAATACCTGTAATAAAAACTATCGATAAAATAACTATTAGTGCCCAATTTAGCGGAACTTCAATTTCTGGCTTTTTATCGTTTCGCGTGTTAGACTTCGCTTTTTTAGCAATTAGAAGAATCAATATTCCAGTCAGTCCGCCCGAGATCACACCTCCGATACCCAAGACTAAAGCAAAACCGATAAAGTCAAACTGAGTTACCAGAATATAAAGGATTAATGGAATTAGCGACACGAAAAGAAATCTTTTTTTCTTGGATGCTTTAATATCATATTTAAATGTATTTAAGAGGGAAAATGAAAGAACGAAATAAGATGTTAACATCGTAAAAATTCCGAGTATTGTTACAATAGGACCGAGAGATAAAGTTGCGATTTGTGTAATATTTGTGCCGAAAATTCCGACAAAAACTGCGCTAAAAAGAATATAAAGAATAATCGGAATTAAACTACCGAGGATAATTGCTCGTTTAAGGAGTTTCTCCTGACCTTTAATTTCCCGACGAAGTTCTGGGATTGACGTAAACCCGAGAAGAGCAAACATAACGACCCCGATTGGAGTTATAAAATTTGCCGAATTCCATGTTACCAGATTTGTCGGGTTTACTGATGGAACAAATCTAATAAAAATACCCAAGATGATTACAATAATTGCGATAACGCCCCACGTTTCAATTTTCTTTAATTCCTTCAATCCTTCTCTCAAAAGCAAAGTCATAACGAGCCAGAACATTATACCGAAGACAATTGGCGGAATATTGCCCGGCAGAAGTTTAGACAAAGATTCGCCTTCCCCAATAAGATAAGCCATAAGTGCAGAATAAATACCAAAAATCATTGCAAAAAACATTGCTCGCTTACCCCATTTGCCCAAATATTTCTCAGCATAACCCGAAAGCTGATGTCTACCTCGCGTCCGCAGTGTGATTTCTCCAAGTGTTAAATTTATAAAAAGTGTCACTGCACCGAGGACAATCAACCAAAACAAACCTGCAAGAAAACCTGATTTCGCGAAAACATATGGCAACCCCAAAATGCCCGCGCCTATAATAGAACCCGAAAGCGTAAATGTCGTTGCCCAAAATTTTTTATTCACTTTAATCACCTTTATTTATTATAATTAATATTGTTTTTAAGAGTTTGGGGGAAAGTTAATTTTATGGACTCAGAATGAATTGTTTGTTTTTGTCTTGAAGAGAAAAATCAAAATTTGGGCAAAGCCAAGCAATGTCGGATTCCTGTTAGTCGAACCGACCCTTATAAAGTGGGGGAGGGAAGTTAAGGCACAGGGCAAAAATTTAAAAACGATAACACATTCTTAATAAAATATGGAACCAAAACTAAGTGAACAAGAACATAAACAATATTTGGATTGGTTTTTAAAAGGAATCAGAGATCTCAAACAGGGTGCTCTGGAAAAAACAATTCCTGATGTTCTGCCATACATACAAGATAATCTCAGAATTGCCAGAGATGTGGGGTATAGAAAATTGGCAGATCGCTATGCTTCCTTATTTGAGGATGAGGGATTAGTTTTTGAATTCTAAATTTTTTATTCACTTTAATCACCTGTTTTACTTAAGGATTGGAGATTTTTAAGAGTTTTGGATGTTCAATATCTACTTGCGTAGATACTGGAATTATAGAAAAGATTATATAATTAGATTAATCATTAATATTATGGTTTATTGTCCGAAGTGTGGTAAAAAATCTGAAAAAGAAGATTTATTTTGTGAGAATTGTGGTAGTAAGATTAAGGAAATTGTAGAGGATGTTAAAGAAAAGGTTGAAGAGATTAAGGAAGAAATCGAAGAGACTGTAAGGGAAACAAGTTATAGTGGATTAATTAAGTTTATTATTTTTATTGCAATTGTTGGATATATTGTTTTGAATTTTTGGGCAATGGGGCAATTAACTCCTGTAATTTCTGTAGGAAGTGTTTTTGCAAGTATTCAAAATTCTGGTGTCGATGTTGGTTTATCTCAAACTTCTTTAAGGAGTAGTATAAGAATGGAGAATCCTACATTTATTCCTATTATATTTGGGCGAGTTGCTTATGATGTAAATTACGGGAGCAATAAAATTGCCGAGGGAAAGACCAATTTTTTTATAATAGCCCCTTATTCTCAAAAAGATATTTCTGTTGATTTGGATATTAATCATCTTAATGCTTTGAAGTCTGTTGGGACTGGGATTATGAATTTTTTTACTGGTGATACTCAAAGAAAGTATATTGATGTTTATGTTGATATTGGAATAACTAAATTTAAGATTAAGACTATAGAATGAGAAAATTGATATTTATTTTGTTGTTGGGTTTAATGTTGATGGGTTTTGTTTGGGCTGAGTGCGAATTGGCTACTCCAAGATATGGA
>CBDVEE010000068.1:0-2819 GCA_965372925.1 uncultured archaeon | reverse complement strand
CCGAAAACCCTTCAAAAACTTGAATTACAATACGGTTCTGAAACAGAATCCAAACTGATAAAACGAGTATCCATAGAAATTGAAAACAGAGGCGTCATAGATGTTTTACGGAAGGGCGTCAAAGACAGGGGATGTGATTTTAAATTAGTTTATTTCCAGCCCAAAAGCGGGTTGAACCCCGAACATAAAGACTTATACAAACAGAACCGTTTTATCGTTATCCGACAACTGAAATACTCATTGAGAAATGAGAACTCCATTGATATGGGAATCTTCATCAATGGAATCCCAATCGTGATGATGGAGCTGAAAAACACCCTAACTGGGCAGAATCATATTGACGGTGAGAAACAATGGAAATTTGACCGTGATCCCAAAGAACCTTTGTTCAGATTCAAACGGAATCTTGTCTATTTCTCTGTAGGGAATGAAAAGGTGTCAATGACGACGCGGCTGATGGGTGGGAAAACACGGTTTCTCCCTTACAACAAAGATATTGAAAATCCCGTCAATCCTAAAGGACATAAAACCCATTATCTGTGGGAGGATATTCTACAACCGAACAGTATGTTGGATTTGATTGAGAATTTTGTTCATATCCGTGAAGAGAAAGAGAAGGTGTATGACTCAAAGGTTGGAAAGGTGGTTGATAAGAAAAAAGAACTTCTGATTTTCCCCCGGTTCCATCAATTGAATCTCATCAGGAAATTGAAGAAATCTGTAATTGAAGAAGGTGTTGGAAATAATTACCTGATTCAACACACCACCGGGAGTGGTAAATCATTATCTATCGGTTGGTTGTCTCATCTATTGACTTCGCTTTACAGAACTCCCGCAGACACAAAAGGGATGTTTGATTCTGTGATTGTAGTTACAGACAGAAGGCTTTTAGACAAACAAATACGGAATACCGTTAAACAGTTGGAACAAACCAAAGGCGTAGTGAATCCTGTGGACGTCAATTCCCAACAGTTGAAAGAATACCTTGAATTAGGGAAGTCCATTATCATTACAACGGTTCAGAAATTCCCGGTTATATCAGATTCCATATCCAGACTGAAAAGTAAGCAGTTCGGCGTCATCATCGATGAAGTCCATTCATCTCAAAGTGGAGAAACATCCAAACATTTGAAAAAATCTCTGTCCAAATCTGTATTGGACGGGTTTCAGGAAGGTGAGGATTGGGACGACCTTACCGAACTGGATAAGCTGATTTTAGATGAAATTATTTCAAGGGGACGACAATCTCATATTTCCTATTTCGGTTTTAGCGGGACGCCCAAGAATAAGACATTTGAAATCTTTGGTAGAAAGAATGAACACGGACAATTCGTTTCTTTTGATTTGTATTCAATGAGACAGAGTATTTCAGAACAATTTACTCTTGATGTTTTGCAGAACTATACCACTTATAAACGATATTTCCGTCTGAATAAAAAGATTGAGGAGGATAAGGAACTACCCGAAAGTCGTGTTAAAAAGATGTTGGTGAAATATGTAGATATTCATCCACACACCATCTCTGAAAAGACCAAAATCATTTTAGAACACTTCATCAACCATAGTTCTAAAAAAATAAGTGGCAAGAGTCGCGGAATGCTGGTAACTCGTTCCAGACTTCACTGTGTCAAATTCAAACTTGAATTTGATAAACAGTTAAAAGAAATGGGATTTCCGTTCAAAGTCCTGGTTGGATTCAGTGGAACGGTGTATGACAAGGATTCTCACAAGGAATATACAGAATCATCAATGAACGGTTTTCCTGAAAGATTGACACAAGAGAACTTCAAAGACCCACAATATAGAATCCTGATTGTTTGTAACAAGTTTCAGACAGGATTTGACGAACCCTTACTTCATACAATGTATGTAGATAAACGACTTCAAGGACTTCAATGTGTTCAGACTTTGAGCAGGTTGAACAGAACAATGATAGGGAAGACGGACACTCTCGTATTGGACTTTGTGAATAAGCCGAAAATGATACAAGATTCATTCCAACCTTACTATCAAGGGACTCTGCTTGTAGAGGAAACCGACCCCAATAAACTGTATTCCATTGAACAAGAGGTAAAGAAATACAATCTATTCCGGGATGAAACTGTAAATGAGTTGGTAGAGAAGTTTTACGATGACAGAATTTCCGATGAAGAGCTACAACCCATTTTGGACTATGTGGTTGAAGATTGGAAAAGATTGGAGGAAGAAGAAAGGGAAGATTTCCGTCATCAGATTCAGAGTTTCATTAGACTGTATGGATATATCTCTCAAATCATCACTTTCAAAGATATAAAACTTGAAAAACTGTATATCTTCCTGCGATTCCTGAACAAGAAACTCCCCAGGAGGGAAAGAGATAGATTGACAGATGTTTTTTCCTATGTGGATTTGGAGTATTTCAGAATTGAAAAGAAACATTCTTATCCGATTTCCCTAATGGGGGAGGATGGAGAGTTGCAACCTATATCAGCCGGAGTGGGTGAAACTACACCCGAAGAACTCAAAGATTTACTATCCCATATCATACAAGTTTTAAATGAAAACTTTGCTGGTAATTTTAATGACAATGACAAAGTGAATGTTAAGAAACTAATAACCGGATTGAATGAGGATGAAGAACTACGGAAAGTTCATCTTGGTGATAACACAGAATCCAATAAGAAATTTATGTTCAATAAGGTATTTGACAAATTACTGCAAGGATTAGTGGATGATAGTTTGGATTTCTACAAAAAACTTAATGAACCCAATCGGAATCAGTATGTGAAAAGAGTTTTGTTTGAGAATTATTCGAAGGAATTTTGACGAAGAAATAATGA
>CBDVEE010000067.1:0-2971 GCA_965372925.1 uncultured archaeon | reverse complement strand
AGTTCTATGGCGACGGAGATAGCGAAAGGAAAAACCTTAGAAGAGGCGAAAAAGATTACAAATGTCGATGTTACAAAAGCACTGGGAGAGTTGCCCCCAATAAAAATACATTGTTCTAATCTGGCTACAGATGCTTTAAAGAAAGCAATTGAGAATTTTGAGAAAAACAATTATAAAAATAATGAATCTCCTAAACTCCCTAACGAAGGAGACTCATTGAATATAATTAAATTAAAAAAATAATATTAAAAAGATTTATTTCTTCTTTTTCTTTTTGACGACTTTCTTAGTGACTTTTTTCTTAACAACTTTCTTAGCAGTCTTCTTCTTCTTGCCACCTCGTGCCATCTTAGCTTCGCAAACGTTTCCCTTTCCGTCTACATAATATAGAAATCCAGATTTTCGTTTAATAACATTTTTAGCGATAATTTTTCCCATTTTTTTAACCTCCTTTTTACCTCTTTTGTAAACTATAATTATTCCAAGTCACTTTTCTATTTAAATGTTTCTATTGTCGCCAATATAGTTTATCGACGATAATTTGTTATTTTTGAGTGATGTAGGAATCTCTAATAAAAATTTTCCCTTGCCCGAAATATTTAATTTCCAATTATCCACGTCGATGATTTTTGTTGCGTGCATTTCATCATCGAGCCAAATTGCCTTAAATGGTTTACAAAAAAAAGAATGGATTTGAATAATCTTATTTTTATTGAAAACAAAGAGGAGTGGCGGAGAATTTTTTTTGAACATTAATCCTGACGCTTTTTCTAATATAGTGCTACAAATTTTAACTTTTATTTTTTTCTTTTCGCCTTCGATAAAATAAGTTATTGATTTTAATGCCATTCTATTGTCTCCTTTAGTGGTTTCTTTAATTCGCAATAATGATTATACACTTTATCTACCGACGCTGTGTGAACCTTGTCGTGATGAATGAATCCTCCGCCGAATGATTTTGGAATATGCATGAGCTCGTGGATGATAACTTTTAATTGTTCGTCGACGGAAAGTCTGTCGAATTTTTCTGAAATAACTTCTATGAGATAAAATCCTTTTTTACGACCCATCCCAATTTGCATTGCTTTGCCGAGGGCGTGACATCTTGCAATCGTTCGTCGAGCTTTAGACCCAGTACTTCTAAGAAAAGCGACATGCTCAAGAGGCACATGACTCCAACTAAGTTTATTCACAACCTCTTCAGCAATTTGTTGAATGTCTGGAGCCTGATGATATTTAATTGCCATCTTTCACCTCTATTAATTTTCTTTTAGATGTAAAGCCACTTATAATCTTTACCTCTTTGGCAAAATGTTTTTTTAGAAATTTGACCAATTCCTCATTGGCTTTATTATCTTTAGGTTGACTTTTCAAAAAAACTTTAGATATACTACCGTCAATAGATTGTTGTATTTCCTGTCTTCCAGAATTTGGTTGAACTTTTATATTTAATCTCATATTTTTATCCGGTCATTATCTCTATTCCATCTCGATGTTTCAGAGGATGGTTTTTACCGACGGGCTGTTTTGTCCTAACATCAATTGCTTTTATAAATTTGTCTCCAATATCCGTGTGAAGCGAGTAGGCAAAATCTAAAGCCGTCGAATTTTCTGGGAGTAAAAAACAATCAGGCAAAATATTGCCCTTACTGTCCGCAAGCTTTGAACCAGCCGGAAAAACCGCGATATAATTTAAAAGTTCAAATACTACCTTGTCAAGAATGTCTTGAATCCCGGTTGAACCAAATTCATCAAAAACATTTTTTCTAATTAACTCCAATGCTATTTTCTGTTTTTCATTTACTTTATCTTCATTAATTGTAAAAGACGAGTCGCCTTGGACATATTCAACCATTCCCGCATTCGTAGCTTGTCTTAGTGATAATTCAGCGTCGGCGGAACACGGGATTATATCAATGTTCGGAAATTCAGATTTTAATTTTTCAAGATTTTCTTTTGCGCCAGACTTGTCAATTTTATTTGCAGCGATTAGCATTGGTTTTGTTAAAATCCTTAACATCTCTGTAAAATTTGATAAATCCTGCTCGGACCAAGACGTTGGAGATTCGGGATTTAATTTTAATTTTATTAGAACCGACTTTACATCTTCTTCGCTAACTCGTAAGCCCGAAAACTGCTTTGCGACCGAGGCGGCAAAATTTTGTTTTGTTGTCTGAATTGTTCTAGATAATTTGTCCCAAACTTTTTCAAAAATTGCCCTATACCATTTATTAAGTTCATTCTCTAACATTCTTACATCTTCAACCGGATTACCATCACCTTCTTTACCCTCGCTGTCAGTAGTTCCAGATACATCAATGACTTGAATGAACATATCTGCTTGCCTTAACGAATCTAAAAATTTATTGCCTAATCCCTTGCCTTCAGAAGCACCCTTTACAAGTCCTGCTACGTCCATTAATTCAACCGGGACAAATCGTGTTTCGCCCGTACAGAATCCAGTTCGCGGGTTGCACCGGACACCAAGTTCTTTACAAAGAGCATCAACTCGGACATAACCGATTCCATGATTCGGTTCAATCGTTGCAAAAGGATATGATGCTATAAGAACATCCGATAGCGTCGCTGCCTTAAAGAATGTCGATTTTCCACATGACGGTTTTCCTACTAATCCTAATAACATAAAATCAAAGCGATAAGAAGGTTTTTATATCTTTTTTCTTGAATAGTCTTGTGAGCCTGTAGCTCAGCCTGGTCAGAGCGCTAGTCTTATAAGTCTGCAGTCCTTTGGGGTTGTAATTGCTTTCGTCTAAGAAAGCTAGAGGCCCGGGGTTCAAATCCCCGCAGGCTCATTTGAACACCGGACACAGAAATTTAATTTATAAGTTATATGAAACCTCTTCAAGTGCTTACTTAATATTTTTTAGAAATCTCTCAACATCTCTCCAGCCAATATCTGTTCTGTAATGTAGATTGTTTCCTTCTATATTTATTCTGGCAATTGCAGAAT
>CBDVEE010000066.1:0-2998 GCA_965372925.1 uncultured archaeon | reverse complement strand
CTTAACGCTACTACTCGTTTCCGAGCCCCGCACCTGAAACATATAATAAAAGAGAAAATTTGGTTTATAAGTTTACCGATTCTTTTCAACCTTATGCAATCTCTTCTTTATCTGAACAATTTCAGCATCCTCTTCGATATTAAAGATTTTTTCTAATATGATTAACCCAAGAAAAACTAAAATAAAAGTAAAAATAAACCCTTCAAGACTTAATCTTTTTATTTGGGAAAAATCTAAATCAAGAAATATTCCATGCACAATAAACAACAGTGAAGCAACTACTGAAAATAATAAAGTTGAAAATATTTTTTTCTGAAATCTATTTTTTCTCATTTTTAGTTTCTCTATCATTATATAATATAACAGCATTTTACTTTTATATATCTACCTCAAGAAAAAATTGTAATCATAAATAACATTTTCTCCTCCACTTCCCCGTTCCCCACTACTCACTACTAACGAAGTGAACTACCAACTACGAACGCAAAAGCGTTCGTTCTATATCCATAACCCTCTTCAACTTTATCAATCTTTCTCGTCCAAAAATTCCAGTCTTAATAAATTGTCCACCAAAACCAACACAATAATCTGCAAGAATATTATCCATCGTTTCTCCTGATCTGTGCGAAAAAATCATAACAATATTATTCTTCTTACAAAATTCCACAATCTTTTTCACTTCCAAAATAGATCCAATTTGATTCGGTTTAATAATCACGGCATTAATTGCTTCTCCCCGAACCGCCCGATAAACTCTTTTCAAATTTGTCGTCGTCAAATCATCCCCAACAATCAAAGTCTTACTTTTCTTTATTTCTGCAATACCATTCGAAATTTCTTTAAATCCGGAAAAATCTTCTTCCTGCATTCCATCTTCAACATAAAAAATTCCAAACTTTTTCACCAACCTCTCAATATAATCCGCTTGATCAACCTTGTCCCGAATCAAATCTTTATTTTTATATCTATAATAAATCTTGTCATAAAATGTAGACGCTGCAACATCCAACCCAATTCTCAACTTATATCTTTTCGCAACTCTCTTCAAAATCTCCAATACCTCCTCATTATTCATCCCTGTCAACCAAGCCCCCTCATCATTTCTCTCTCTCCTCCATTCCCTAAACCTAGACCGAATCCCGAATCCCGAATCCCGAATCCCGTAAGAAGAAGCTATCAGCTTCTTCGAGTACTCATAAGCTCTCAAATTCACAGTCACCGCCCGACCAAAAGTTTTCTCTTTCGGAATTAACAAAAACTCTTGAAAGTCAGGACGTTTTCCATTGATAGTTTTAGAATGCAATCCTCCACCAATACAATTCCCGACGGGCATCGGCATCTTCGGTCGCAAACCATCATTTACATCATCATTAATAAATTCCCACAATTCCTTTCCATTATCCGCAGCTGCCGCCTTCAAAAACACACCTTCCATTACATAACTTACATTCCCCCCAAACCTTCCAAACTTCGCCTCGAACCGTCGCATCAATTCAACAATCTGTTTCAAATGTGCAATCCTTTTAATAATAAAATTCTTATGCTTCAACTTCGGACAAAAAACCCGCAACATTTTCATACTCCGTTCAATTCCCTTCGCATTATAACTCGCGACTTCACTCTTTCCCTTTGACTTTCCCGACGGTGCCGAACATTTGAACTTTCCCTCATAGGTCGCAATTTCAATCTGTACACTTCTTTCTCCGCGCGAATTTTTCACAAAACTGGGAATAATTTCTTTAATGAACATACCACAAAAAACAAAAAAGATATTATAAACTTTACTCTAATCCCTTCTCTTCTACTTCTTCAGTTCCAACATCACTTGCCTCGGGCTCTTCACCAGAATCCGTAAGTTTCATCATATCTCCATCCTCGGCAATATCCTTTACTTCTTCCTTCATTGCCTGTTCTTTTTGCGCATCTGATGCCTTCGTTTCCTTAACCTTAATTTTGTCAAGACTTTCTTCCCTACGCTTTGGCATCGGCCTATTAATAGAAATCGGCAAAACACCAGAATCAAGTTCCCTTTCCGCGATTTTCAAAGGGTCATAATTAACACCATCCAATTCCTCTTCGCTCATATCAACCAATAAAGGTGCATCCATAGAAATTTGCAAACCCCGAGCTCCAACAATCCTCGCTCGTTCATATTTAGAAAATTCGTGTGATTCCATTTTACTTGAAAACATATTCCTTAATCTTAGGGAACATCTCTGTCCATTTATCTTCAGCCAGCTTTAAAATAATTTCCATATCCTCATCATTGATAGTGCCAGCCTTTCCTTTTTGCATAGCAGTAATCCTCGGCTCGCCGTTATTATCACCAATAGCAATAGTCAATCTAAATTCCGAAATAGCTTCCTCATCTTTTCCAACATCTGCAACAATTTTTCCGCCAATCTTATGAAAAGTCATACTGAAAGCAGTAACTTCTTTATTTAACGGAATGCCATCTTTGCTAAATCCGTCAATTTTATCTTCCTCTGCATTATAAACCGGCATTTTCGCCCGCCCAAGTGCAACCAAAGCAGCCAGTCCAGCAACATCTAACAAATTACCGTCGTCATTAATTGCCATAATATCTACAAAAACCTGCCAAACTTTCTCTCCCTCCTTAATACAAAGCTTCTTGAAATCAATAAAACCAGACTCCCTAATTCCTCTATCAATAACTCTACTAAGCTCAATAGCATTAATCCCCTGTCTACCAATATCAAACTGTTGCGAAGCCATAGGGTGCAATTCCGCACTGGTCATAAAAGTTCCCTCATCAGGAGAATCAGAATACGGAACAGCTACAGCCAAATGAACACCGGCATAAACCTCCGTCTTTCCAAATTTGACCTTAACGGCAGATGCAGAATTCTCGCTAACTCCATCCTCTACAATAATCTCTCTATACTCCTCAGCCATCCGACCATCAAGTCTTTTACCTTCAGACAAATAAGATTCAATTTTCTCTTTCTGCAAATTAGGTATAATAAAATTACTCATT
>CBDVEE010000065.1:0-3085 GCA_965372925.1 uncultured archaeon | reverse complement strand
ACCTTCGCCACCGCCAATTCCTCCTCGCTAATATCTCCCATTTTCCTAAACTCCTTTAAGCAAATCTCTACAACCTCTTTTTCTTTAGAAGGGTCTGTCCCAGCCCAAATAATCATATAGCCATAATTCTTTCCCATATCCAAATCACTTTTAATACCATAAACCAAACCTCTTTTCTCTCGGACCTCACTAAACAGCTTCGACGACATTCCCTGTCCCAAAATTGCAGAAAACACCTCAGCAACATAACGCCCATCTTCCCCCGAATGCGGAAAGTGAAAACCAATAGCAAGATTCATCTGTTCAATTCCCGCTCTCTTTTCTGAATCTCTAACACTTTTCTTTACAATTTCGGGAATTTTAAGTCGGTCTGAGTTCTCCCCGCCCCCTCTGATTTCTGAGATCTGAGATCTAAGTTCTGGGTTCTGAGAAGTCAGTTTCTCCGCAAGAGAAATGACTTCATCAAATTCATTATTCCCAACAACACAAAGAACCGAGTTGCTCGGCACATACATCTCACGATGCCTATCAAACAACTGCTTTCTTGTCATCCCTCTAACACCTTCCTGCGACCCAGCACCAAAATCCCCAAATGGCTTTTCATACAGATTCTCTTTTATCTTCTCTAAAACATGCATTCTCGGATTATCCTTATACATTTTAATCTCCTCGCAAATAACATTCGCCTCTCTCTCAACTTCATCATCCGGAAAACTCGCATTAAAAAAAATATCAAAAATCACATCCATCGCAATACCTAAATGTTCCGACGGCAACTTCACATAATATGTCGTAATCTCCTCATGAGTAAAAGCATTCAACTCTCCACCAATCTTCTCAACTTCATCAACAACTTGATTGACCGTTCTCTTCTCTGTTCCCTTAAAGCACAAATGTTCCATAAAATGTGCTATTCCTTTTTCCTCAATTGATTCATAAGCCGACCCATACTTAGTCGCCAACATCACCGTCGTTACCGGCACATCTCGCCTCTCAAATAAAATAGTTAAGCCATTTCGCAATTTCGTCTTACGAAATCGCGAACATGAAATATCATCAGATGTTACTTTAGTCATTTTTTAATCCCCCGAAAATGAATTCATGAAACATTTCTAATGTTACTTTCCCCAAAACTTTCTTTTTAAATTCCACAAAACACAAAAACACAACCTACTTAAATAACTTTCTCCTTTAATTTACAACTAAAAAGAGGTGTAATATGGAATTAGACTTAATCGGAAAGTGGGCATTTATCGCTGGATTAGTTATTGCTATCCTGGCAGCTTTTATTACCGCTATCGGAAACTCTACAATTCTACTCATCCTATTTATTTTAGGATTAATTGTAGGTTCTCTTAACATATCCAAAAAGAATACCACAGAATTTCTGGTTTCTGTAATCGCTCTACTCGCAGTAGGAAGTCTTGGTGCACTTGCAGTAGGACAACTTGTAACAACAGTAGGATATCTACAGGCGGCTTTAAGCAACTTCACAGTATTTGTAGCTGCAGCAGCATTAGTATTATCTGTCAAAGCAATTATAATCGCAAGCAAGAAATAAACGAACAAACAAAATTTATTTTTTATTTTTTAATATTATTTTCTTAAGAAAATATCTTCTCCAATTTCGGCACAACCTGTTTCTTTCGACTCATTACTCCCTCAAGCCAAACACTATTCCTCTTCGACATCTTTCCAAATGCCTTTTTAATAATCGAAGAATCGTCAGACACATATAACAACTCCGAACCCTCTTTCATTATATTTGTCAACAACAATAAAACGCTATGCCTACCTTCATCCTTTAATTTCTTAATCTCTTCATATAACTCACCCCTAATATTTTCAATCACCGAAAAATCAACCAACTCCAACTGTCCAATTCCAATTCGTTTCCCGTTCATATTAAAATCTTTGTAATCTCTTAAAACAAGCTCCTTCGCAGGAACTCCCTCGACCGCAGACTTCACTTTAAACATTTCCATACCAAGTTCCTTAATGTTTCCAACCCCGGCAATCTTTGCCAACTCTTTAGTAACACGTTTATCTTCATTAGTTGTCGTAGCAGATTTGAAAATTATCGTATCACTCAAAACAGCACAAAGCATTATGCCCGCAATTTTTTTCGAGATAGATTTTCCATAATAATCATACAACGATTTAACAATTGTACAAGTGCTCCCAACCGGTCTAATTAAAATATTAACAGGAGAAGATGTAGTCACGTCCCCCAACTTATGATGGTCAACCATCCCTACCACATTCGCCTCGCTAAAACTATCAACACTCTGCACAACCTCGCTATGATCTACAAGTATTAAATCTTTTCCAGAACCATCCTTAAGAATTTCGGGAACATCAACTCCAAATCTTTCTAAAATAAACTTCGTCTCAGGATTCAATTCCCCCTGCACACAGGCAACAGTATTATCGCCCAACCTATTTTTCAAATCAGCAACAGCTATCGCGGCACACACAGAATCACTATCGGGATTTTTATGCCCAACAACATATATAACCATACAACACAAAAACTATTCAGATTTAAAAATATAACTATTCTTTCCCAACAACAACAATTCTTTCGCATCGAGCCCGAGAGATGCGAGTGAATTATTTGTGAAAACAAATAATTCTTTCCCTGCTCACTACAAAATCCCTCTCAATAACAAATTCGCTCCCCAAAAAATCCATAAGCCATTTCCTCCGAACTGCAAACTTCTTTCGCCCACCCAAACTCTCAGTCGGCAAACTTAAAATAATCTTCTCACACTCTTTTGAAATTTCCAAAATAAACTTCTTAGAAAAATCTCTCTCCAAATTTTCCAAAGCATCAACAACCTGAAACAAAAACACAATTCTATTCTTACGAGCCTTTTTTAAAATCTTCAAAACACTTTCAACATCAAATAAATCTCCGACAACAACCCTCGCTGAGAAACCCTCTTCTCTAAAATATTTATTCATATATTCAACCAACTGTTCCGTCGCCTCAACTCCAACATAATCAACACCACCCAAAACATCTTTCAAATATTTATAAGAAAATCCATTAACTCCACACCCCAAATCAATCACCGAACCA
>CBDVEE010000064.1:0-3124 GCA_965372925.1 uncultured archaeon | reverse complement strand
CCTTAAAATACCAAAATAATCAATAATAATCATTAAGTATTATCTGAATTGTCTAAAATGTATATTGGGATTGTGTCATAATTGTTATATGAAGACCAAAAGGAATATTTGGGAGGGTCTTTTTCTTGAATAATTCTTACTGCGTTTAACAAGCAAAGACCCTCTTCGGGGCGATTGGTTATCTTAATGCGAGATGTAGAAAACCAACGACGATTTAGAGTCCAAAACAAAGCAGAGGAGAAGTCTAAATCAGTATCATCAGTCATAGAATTTTGAGTATTGAAGAAATTCTTTTTTAGATATTTTTCAAGGTATTCCTGTAAATCAGGGATTTGTTTATGTTCCCAAGTCTTAGGGGATTTGCTTTTCTTTCTCAAAGATTTCCAGCGACCATCACGAAACACCATTCTTTGAATGTCTGTCTGTATAGCGATATTATATTTTTGATTCCATAGTTTTTGAATATGATGAATATTATCAATATGCGGCGTGCCAAAGAAGACAAGATGAAAATGCAGAAAGCCTTTTTTCGTGAACTCAGGTACGCATAAATAATCAAATTTCTTTTTGTGCATAGTGCGGAAAGATGTTAGGAGTTTATTTAGACCCTCAGAGCATTTTTTATTTGACTCAATCCGATTTAAGACCCGATTGGTATCAACGGTTAGAGTTAAGAAGACACCATCTTTATATCCCGCAAGTTCCATATACTCCCAGAAATTCTCATATTTTAGCATAGAATCTCTGAGATAAGAGTAAGAAGTAAAGCGAGTCTTAAAAGGCATTATACTAAATTCCGGAGCATTTTGATTATGTTCAAAATGAGAAAAATTAGGGTTGGAATAATCTAATTTATAGAAATTTTTACGCAGGACAATTTTGCGTTTTTTTACAATATGGCAATATTTCTGAAATTGATTGCAAAGATTTTCTTTTTGCTCAGAAGTTAGGGTATTATTTCCACATTCAGATAGTAATTCACGACCTGAGTCCCTCAATTCCGAAATAGAGACAAGTTGATTGATATTTTCAGGCAATAAATGTTCATAGCCTTCATACTGCTTATATATAAGATTATTAACACATTCATTTATTGTCCTTTGGAAATTTTCGTGTGGAATGAAGTTTTCAAAGGACGAGTTGGTATTCGTCATAATTTTATAATCTTAATTTCTATTTATGAAGACTTAAGATTAACTCAAATTTAGTTTAATTTTAATATTTTGTTATTTAGACAAAAAATCAACAGCCCTTTTTTTAATCCATCAGTATATAAGAATTAAAGCAATCCTGTGGGGGGCATTTGCTGGAAATTATGATCTTAATCGGGAACAAAATTTAACTGAAAAAAAGTTTAAAAATAAATTATTCAAAAATTCTATTATCAAAGTTGGACCAATGAAATTCAATCTCATAAATCATCTTATCAGCGTCTGAGGGATAATCAAGCAAGGGGTATTTTATCATAACATTAGACAGAGGATAAAGTAAATAAGGAAAGTAATTGAATAAATGAAACAAAGAAAATGAAATTTATAAACCCGAGTCATATATCAACAGTGGAGCCAGACACAAGATAAGCCTTACTTAATTTATCGAATGGGGCGGAATAAAGTTTGTCTGATTGAGGCTCTAAGATGAAAACCCCATCAGTGCATATGATAATATTGAAGGCGTGTCCTCCAGAGTAATTCATAACCTGACCGACTGCATTAATTCCATAATTGAGAGCCATTCGGGATTTAAACAATTCTGCGAAATTCTCACAATCAAAGGTTTCTTTTATGTATTTCAAAAGGTCGGTTTTGTCTTCGTCAATTATCCTTTTTAGCGAGGATAAAGAAACAGTTTTATAAATTTCATCATTCCAAACAAATCTTATATTGATAAAGTGTTTTAAGATATTTGATTTTATTTTTGATTGAGAAACTATATATAACTGAGGTTTATAAAGATTTATTGGTTGGTTGAGGAGTAGAATTTGAGTTCTCAAAGTTTTGATAATTGTTTTCAATCCAGAGATTTTTTTAAGGTTATTTATATTTTTATGGGATTCTGAATCATAAAGAAAATAGGCATTATTCAAGTCAATTTGTAATTCATTAAGTTCTTTATTTGCGTCTTTTGAGAAATAATTTTTTAGCCAGTCGAATATAAACATTATGAATTTGTAACGGATACACCATCAGGAATTGAAGATAATAAGTCATCTTTACCTAAAATTCTAAAGTTTCTTACATTAGATGAGGCAGTACCATAACCCCATAATTCCAGAGTGTCGCCTTCTTCAAATTCAAGGTCTTCATTGTGAGAATACCAAGTGCCCTCTGTGGAAGTTGCTCTAATAGTTCCAAAAGCAATACCATTTTTGTAAATTTGAGCCCTACAAGTTCCACCACCGCCACCGATATAAACTTCAAGATGTATTCTTAGAGTTATAGGTGAGGGTTTTAAAGTATCTAAAGTAATTGTTTTTACTTTGGTCATAGAACCATAATCAACAACCACCTGACCATCGTGGGATTTTAGAACATCGTCAGAAATAGAATAAAATTGTGTTATTTTTGAGGGTGATATTTTTGCAGTTGAATTTATATCTGCGTTAGTGATTTCACCATCTTTTATCTTTGGCTCTGTTATACCGTCATCTTTTACTCCGATCACATTATCTGAGGCTTCTAATGATAAATTATCCACAGTTACATCTTTGGGAATTGATGAAGTTGTTACACTCATAAGTTATATAACCTTTTAAATATATTAAAATTAGATAATATTTCAGGTTCTAATAATGCTCGGTTGTAAATGCGGACTTCGTCGATGAGAACTTCCGGACATTTTGCAGTGTCACTACTTCCTCCAATAAATAAGTGTTCATTAATATTATCTGAAATAGTTTTTTCATCTGTTTCTTGATGTAATACCCCATCTAAGTATAGTCTAAATTTACCACTGCCTTTTACTCCAACTAAATGATGCCATTGACCATAATCATTTGTTGTCCAACATGGGCATCCCTCATCTACTGCCACTCCGAAACAAACTCGCATATCAGAAGGGGTATCTATCCAAAAACCATATTTTCCATTATAATCTATTCCTTTAACTATTAATGAATGGTCTG
>CBDVEE010000063.1:0-3240 GCA_965372925.1 uncultured archaeon | reverse complement strand
CCCAGTTGTCGAGGAGACAGGAAGCAAGAAGTGGATTTTTTGGGCTATCGGGGCTGCTGTGGTGATTGTGTTGTTGTTAATTTGGATGTTTATATAGGAATACTATTACTGTGATTCAAAAGTTCTAAAAATGGCTGTTGCCTTCTTAGAGAAAGAAAATAAACCTAACATTGTCAGTTGAAATTATTAACAAGCTTAAACAAATAAAGAAGAAAATCGGAAAACCGATTTTGCGAATAATTGTTTTGTGTTTTATATAGTTAATTGAAAAGGATGTTTGAGACAGAATAGTGAAAGCCCAAAATCTTATCATCCACAAGTAAAAAATAAATTCACACAGAGTAATTAATTATCTATTGTGACCTCTAATCAAATATTTTATATACCCCAAATTCTTCAATTAATTATGTTTTTTAAAAAGAAAAAAAGAATGATTGATGTGCAGGAACTTCAGCGAAGAGGAGTGGTGCGGATTCCGAAGAGTGACATTGTAGTTCCGACAAATCGAGACGGTTTTGTAGAAATTGGCAATAATCAAAAATTATCGACGGCAAATAATCAAACATCGGCCAACTCCAATACGGAATTCTTTGGTTTTGTAGACACGGCATCTCCAACAACTTCGACTTCGTCTGAAAATTCTTTTTCTCCTGAATCTGATGGTTACAATAAAAGAGAGGTAGATGAAAAGGTAACAGGGCTGGACAATAAAATTTACAAGTTAGAAAATCGGATTGAACTCCTGGAAAAAAAACTCGACGTCAGTCAGCCATCTGATACACCTGTTGGGGTTATGGGCTGGTAACATTTAAAACCCAGCCTTCCTTATAATATTATGACAGAAATATCAAAAGATGTGATGAGGGCTTATGCTTTCGAGAACGCAATCAAACATAAGGGTAAAGCAAATCAGGGTGCAGTTTTAGCGGGATTATTTGCAGAGGGTTTGGAGAAGTCAGAAATAAAAGATGTTATGCCGTTAATTCAAAAAGTTCTCAGAGAAGTAAATGTGCTTTCTCGGGAGAAACAGAAGGAGCAATTTTCGAAACTGGATACTAAAACTTCTAAGAGGGAAATTAAAGAAGGGCTGAAAGAATTGCCGAATGCAAAAAAGGGAAAGGTTGTGATGCGGATGGCGCCATTTCCTTCGGGAGCATTACATATTGGAAATGCCAGAACGGTGATTCTCAATGATGAATATGTCCGAATGTATGGTGGCAAACTTTTAATTGTCATGGATGATACAATTGGTTCTGAAATAAAACAGATAGAGCCTGAAGCATATAAGCTGATTGAAGAAGGAATCAAGTGGCTTGGTGTTGATTATAATAAAAAAATAATATATAAATCTGACCGAACCAAAAAATATTATGATTATGCGGAGGAGATGCTGAGAAAGGGATATCTCTATGTTTGTAGTTGTCCTCAGAAGAAAATGCATGAGTTAAAGGTTGAAGGTATTGGATGTTCATGTCGACAACTTTCGGGTTCAGAGCAAATAAAAAGATGGAAAGAAATGTTCACGGCAAAAGAGGGTGCGATGACAGTTCGGCTAAAAACAAATATGCAAGACCCAGATCCAGCTTTCCGGGATAGAGTAATGTTTAAGATTTCCGACCGACCTCATCCGAGGACAAAAACAAAATTTAGAGTTTATCCTTCAATGGAATTTTCTTGGGCAATTGATGACCATCTCCTCGGGGTTACTCATGTTTTAAGGGGAGTTGATCACTATATGTCGACGCGGGTTCAGAATTTTATCCGTAAAATTTTCGGGTGGGCAAATCCTGAAAGTATTTACAACGGTCACTTTGCAGTTGAAACTGTAAAAATTTCAAAATCTAGGGATGCTCGAAAAGTCAAAACGGGAAGCTATGTCTATTGGAATGATCCGCGAACATGGTCGTTACAATCTCTCCGAGACCGAGGTATTCAGCCGGAAGCAATTAGACAATTCGTCTTAAATCTTGGAATGCGAAAAACAAATATAACTGTTCCGGTCGAAGCTCTTTATGTTTTAAATAAAAAAATTATTGAAGATGTCCCGCGATATTTTTTTGTGGAAAATCCGAAAAAAATTACAATCAGAGGATGTCCTGAATTAACTGCGGAAATTCCATTTCATCCAAATGGAAAGTTGGGTGTACGAAAATACAAAACAACCCAAAATTTTTTGATTTCAAATTGGGACCTTGATATGATGAAAAGTGGTAATTATCGGCTAATGCATCTTCTTAATTTTAAGTCGGACAATCTTCAAATAACAAAACCACGGACTCTCTCTTTTGTATCTGAAGAGCCGGACAACAAACTGAAAACAAAATTTCTTCAGTGGCTTCCGGCAAATACGAAAAATATTGATGTGAAAATTATAATGCCTAACAGAACTATCGTGAGAGGACTTGGTGAGCCTGAATTATCAAAATTAAAAGTTGGAGCAGTTATACAATTTGAGAGATTTGGTTTTGTTAAATTATATGATAAAAATGAAATGAAATTATATGATAAAAATGAAATGAAATTAGAATTCTGGTTTGCGCATAAATAAAATAACTTTACACAATGAAAATAAAAGAACTTCTTCCTGATTCCCGCCCAAGAGAAAAATTTTTAAAACATGGTCCGGAAAAATTAAGCGACGCAGAACTTTTTGCGATTTTATTGAGGACAGGTTTTGCGGGTGAAAACGTAGTTGATATGTCAAACAGATTAATCAGCGAATATGGATTGAACAAACTTTTTGAATGTTCACTAAAAGAACTTCAGCAAATCAAAGGAATTGGTCCGGCGAAGGCAATGCAGATTTTATCAATCGCCGAAATCAGTAAAAGACAGCTTCAATCGAAAAAACCGACAAAGAAAATCAGTTGTGCCGAAGATGTTTTCAATTTATTTCACGAAAGACTAAAAGATAAAAAAGAAGAACACTTTTACGTTTTGATGCTGAATACGCAGAATATAATTATTAGAGAACAATTTATTAGTAAGGGCATATTGGATGCTTCGATTATTCACCCTAGGGAAATTTTTAGACCTGCAATAAAAGATTCGTCATCTAAAATAATTTTAATTCATAATCATCCAAGTGGTAATTCGACACCGAGCAACGAGGATTTGGAGATAACAAAACAGTTGACAAAAACAGGAGAAGAAATTGGAATAAAAGTTTTGGACCATGTTATTATTGGGGACGGGAAATTTTGGAGCTGGGCAGAAGAAAATTAATTTCTCTCCGCCCAA
>CBDVEE010000062.1:0-3258 GCA_965372925.1 uncultured archaeon | reverse complement strand
CATAGTTGTAGATTCTCCTACATTAACAATCGAGCCCGAAGCACCACCAAGTAAGACAAGAGTATCAGCATCGGTAGCGGTTCCAACAGTATAAGTTTTCCCGAAGAGAGTTAATTCCTCACCTTCAGAGTCAGTTGCACTGAAATTTACAGCTTTGTTAAAAGTAGCAGTCAAATCATAGATAGCACTCGCAGCAGTTTCAGTAGTAGATAAAACTGTAATTAAAGCAGGGTCATCTAAATCGTTATCCGAATTACTAAACGCAAAATAAGAACCAGTTCCGATAATAAGCGTTTGCTCGAAATCGTAATCAGTTCCTTCATCATCTGTGAAAGTACCGTCAGCTAAAACCGTAGGTAAATCATCTTTAGTCAAAGTTGCTACATTATGATTAAATGCATCATTCAAATAAAGAAGGTCTGAACCACTAGCAAGATCCTGAGATTCGCCAGTTATTTCAGCTGTTACCGTTCCAGCAGCAGTATTAGCATCTAAATTAGAAGCAATAGAAGCAGCAGCAATGTTATCGGATGGAGCAGCATTAGCACCAACAACGATAGCAGTATTACTTGTAAAAGGAGATGGGTAAGATGCAGCAGCAGCCACACCTACAGTCATTCCAACTAAAGCAGCGCTTCCTAAAACTGTCATAGCTTTTCTAAATATTTTTTTCATTATTATTAAACCTCCTTTCAGGACATATTAGTTTAGCCGCCTTCTTCAAGGCCTCGCAAATGCGAGTTCAACATTTCTAATAGTCTGGCAGGTCTTATAACTAGGGAGCGTTATAAGTGTCATCACTAGGGTCCCTAAACGAACACCGACTAGTCGGCATTATTGATAGACAATAACGCCTAAATAAAATACTTATTTTGCCTATATAAAGTTTATCATCCGACTATCTCAAATATCCCCCAAAAACGCCCATTTTCACTGGTTTAGTTATAAAGCTTTCGATATTACAAAAAAGAACAACACTTTTACAGAGTTCCTCTTTCCAATAGGTTTTATAAATTTCTTATATATGGTCTAAAATCCCCCATATCTCTAAAACATAGGATTTATATAGGATTAATTGCATTAATCCTATAGAACTTAGAGCTTAGAACTCAGAACTTAGAGGGGAAACGGGGGCAGGGGACAGAAGACAGGGACGGGGGCACGCCCCCGGGGGCAGGGCTTTCGGGAGTGGTAGTTCTGAGTTCTCAGAGTGAATGAAATGAACGGTCTCATTTCTGAGTTCTGTTTTGATCTCGTTCCTCGCTCAAAACAAAAAAACAATGAAAACAAAAACAAGATACGTCGATATAAATGTAAACAAAGGAGGCTTCGTCTCCAAATTAATTGGGGGCGATAAGTCTCACGATTTTTCAGATGTCAAACTCCTTAGAAATTTATTGAGCAACGAAAAAGCCAGAATTCTCTACGCTCTAAAATCTAAAAACCCTAAGTCAATATACGCACTCGCAAAACTTTTGGGCAGAGATTTTAAATCAGTCCGTGAAGATATAAAAGTTTTAGAAAGATTTGGCTTTATAGAATTTCACGCCGAAAAAAAAGGCAAGAGAGAATCACTGATGCCAGTTTTAATAATTGATAAACTCCAAATTATTATAGATGTTTGATTAATCTAAATTTTATTTATTATAAACTCGACCTCTTTTATCAAGCACTCTAATCACTAAAATTTTACTATCAGTATCGGCATCAATAAGTGCCCGATAATCACCAATTCTAAATTTATAACCATCTCCCTCATAATGT
Source organism: uncultured archaeon (assembly GCA_965372925.1). GTDB lineage: Archaea > Nanobdellota > Nanobdellia > Pacearchaeales > GW2011-AR1 > JAGVXH01. Next base: position 1,494 of record CBDVEE010000062.1, on the reverse strand, counting down.
TTTAAATAACGAAATGGATTTTCTTTTAATTCTTGCGTCTTATTCCAAATTCTCATTGCGATATCCTTTGGCAATTTATTTAAAATTTTAGTAGATTGGACATTCCATTTAATAGTCCAACTCATTTTTCAAGAATCATTTGTTTAACTTCTTCTGAACTCAATAATTCAGAATCAGGCGTTTCTCTCGCCTCAGCTAATTCTTTCTTCGCCCAATCACTCAACTCTCCTTCATAATCATAATACAACTTCCCCGACAAAAGAATCTCCTTCATTAACTTAACATCCAAAATAAGTTGCTTCAAATCATTCGCATTTATGTTTACCATTTGTGTTTCCATATCAACAATAGCTTCTTTGCATTTAAATAATTAACTACTCCCCGACCCCCGACAACCGACAACCCACTAGTCCATCCCGCATATCCTCATCCGAATTATTAAACTATCCGAATCCGAAACAATACTTCTTTGTGCCGCATTTACATTTCCCATACAATTTCCTTCAATAATTTGCAAAAGTCCTTGTTGTCCATCACCATCCTTCAAGAAAAAATCAATTTGATACGAACTCACAGTTGCCTCACTCGCTATCATATCTCCAACAACCGCACGCAAACTTTCATTAAGATACTCACACGCCGACCTGTTCAAATTACCGCACTGGTCTCCCTGATGACAACTCTTAAACAAATCCTCAAAATTATCATAATCCGGCTCATAAACAACCGCACACTCAGTCGTATGTTTCATCAACGCGTCTAACATATGTTTAACCTCAAGACTTCCCTTATCCTCAGAAGCATCCCTCAACGAAATTACCAAAAATACCATCAACCCAACCATCACAAGCACAACTATCAAAACAAATCCCACAATTTCCTGCTGTCCACGTTTATTCTTCATCTTATCACAGTTCCTTCAGATATTTAATATAATTTCCTAACTTCTTTCCTAATTTATCCAACTCTTCCATAATATAATCAAACTCAGCTTCATTAATATACCCAACATCCAAAGCCACATAAAACTGACACTCTAACTCCTTAACACTTCCCATGGAAATTCTCAAATAATGAATAAATTCCTTAACAGAATCCCGACTACATCCCTCTCCAATATTAGATAGGACACTGATGGAAGCCCTCCTCATTTGATTAGTTAACGCAAAAATCTCATCCTTAGGAAACTTCCCAGTCAATTCATAGACCTTCTTATTGTTCACTCTCGCAATTCTCCAAACTTCTAATTTTTTATAATCTCTCATTCTTTAAACTCCTTCATGTATTCACCAACGGGCAACAAAGTTGCCCTCCGAAACCCCGACCAGCGAAGCGCCCGAACCCCGACCCTCCGAGAGTTTGCCCCAACCCGTTTCTCCCTTGTATCTGTGAGAGTACCGACCCTCCAACCAACCAAACTCCAAAGCCCCTCATTCTCCAAACTCCTTCATGTATTCACCAACGGGCAACAAAGTTGCCCTCCGAAACCCCGAC
>CBDVEE010000061.1:0-3290 GCA_965372925.1 uncultured archaeon | reverse complement strand
CGCAGGAAGGAATAACTGGATACGAGAATTTAGCGATGAGTGCGAAGGAAGGTGCAGAAGAAAGGGCAATTGACCCGATGAGCGAAAGTATTCTCGCCCAAACAGGGCTTTCTCAACCTGCTGTTGATTATCTTAAGGAGGGAGTTAAAGCGTTAACAAGAATGGGAGAAGCCAGCAGATTAAAATATATGAACGAAGCAGAAGACTGGGCTATAAGTAATAATATTGATACTTCTACATTCAAAGCTGAATATCAAGCATACAGTAATGTAGTTGAAAGAAAGATCCAAGTATCAGCAGATGTTGGTCTTGCTGGAGAAGATATTAAAGGGTCGCTTGATATGCTTAAAAGAATAACAGCAGAAGCAAAATTTAGTAAGTTGAGAATAAAAAATGTTGCTAAAATATGGGCAGGTAAAGAAATCAATGACCCATTAGCAATGGAATATAGATTTAATTTAGATGATTTACGTAGTGCTGTTACTAAGTTCTTCGCTGCTCAAGAAGGTAGAACACAAACAACTCTTAGCGATGGTGAAAATGCAAAAGAGTTAATTGGAAATGGCTTAGCTATGGGTTCAATAGATGGAATGCTGAGAACGATTGAAGAAGTTTCTGCAAGAACAGTTGACATATCTGAACAAGCTGTTGAGCTTGCTCAAGATAAGATTTGGGAAATGTTTGGTGTAACGAAACCAACGGGAGAAGAAGAAGAATTTAACCTCGACGAAATCTCTCAAAGCTACACGCAAAAAGACTCACGAACTCAAAACTTTTCACAATATAATTTTTAAAAATGAGACCACAAACTAAGGACGAACTTTTTGGAATACTCGGAAACCTCGAAGCCGATACTTCGCTCAAACCAGCGCGACGAACAAAAATGGGACAAGCGTTGATCGACGATTTTAAAGTGCGAATGGGCGATAATGTTTTTGATGAATCGTTTCAGCCTCCATCACCTCCTCCTACACTACTCGGAAAACCAGCGGTTGGAGGTGTGGCTAAATTTATGGAAACTGCTCGACAACCATTTGGAGATGTAGAACAAAAAATAGAAGAAGCTCCTGAAGGTTTTACTGCCCGCGCTGTCGAAAGAGTGGGAGAAGTAAAAGAGTTTGCCGGACAAGAAGAGAAAGGAGAAATATCAAAAGGAAGACAGGTTTTTAAAACAGCTGCTAAAGGCGCAGGGCAAGTAGCTGATACAGTATTCTCAGGAATCGGAAAAGTTTTAGGGTTGGCACTTCCGAGCGGGTTCGAAGAGAAAGGAAAAGAGATTGTTGAATCAGAAACATTCCAACAGGGTTTGCGATGGATCGGCGGGCAGGTAGATAAGGGTGCAGAAATAACAGCAGATGCACTTTACAAAGTTCCTGCCATTAAGAAATTAGCAGACCAATTTGATGCCATGTCGCCTGAAGACAAACAGCTCGTAAAAGAAGATTTCATCGCGGCAAAAGAAATGATGGATGGAATTGTGGCTGTTTTAATGGTAGCGGAAGCAGCTCCAGCGGTGGTGAGAACAGCCGTAAGAGCCACAGAGGGCGCGATAGCGACAAGTGGCGAGGTAATTAGCTCGTTGGGTGGTCGCATCACTGCTGGCGCGCAAGCAACAAAAAACTTCGGTGGCAAAGTATCGGGTTTTGTATTGCCTGTGACAGAGAAGGAAGCGGCAATGGCTCAAAGAGCTGCTGCAGGACTTGGTAAAGAGCCGAGAACGGCAGGACAAACAGCATCAGAACGAGGGATGCTTGGGACAGAAACAATGGTCGGAAAACAAGCAACGCAAGAGGCTAACAGAATTTTCACCAAAGAAATAAATCCAGCTCTTGAAGCAATCCCAGAAGGACTATCTAAAGACACTCTATTTAAAAAATTAGATGATATTGTCGCAAAAGAAATCGGACCAGGGAGAAAAACAGTATTACAAGATGGATTAAACGCGCTAAAAGAAGACTATTTAGGCGTAAGCGAATTATCTTTTCCTGAATGGCAAAAGATAAAAAGCGGTCTTGATAAATTTTTACCTCAAAAATTATTTAAAGGAAAAGATGTTGCCAGTGGCTACAATCAGATGCGTTTTGAGTTCGCAAACGCTATCAGGGGCGAGACATACGGTAGGTTGTCTGATATAGCGATTAGAAATAAATATCTTGATTACGGAAATTTACTTGAACTGCAAAAGGTAGGAATCAATGCAAGAAAGGGAACCGTAATAAGACCAGGCGGAAGCCAAACATTTCTCAAATCTATTTGGGACAAAGCCGCAGTTCCGATCGGCACTTCCGGCGGTAGAATTATTTACAAAGTAGGTGAAGGATTAGAGTTCGTAGGAGAAAAAGGACTAAAGACACTCGGCGAATATCTAAAAAGTGTTGGTGTAGAAAAAGCTACTTTCGAGCGTGTTTTTCTCGTGCCAGAAAGTGTCTCGATCGGCGAACAACGAATGCCTAAATTCTCAGCCGGTGAAAAAACCGGAATAGGCAGGTTGGAAAAGGAAGGTTTTAGTAAGGGCGCAACCCCCACTAAACTACTCGAAGAAGCTAAGAAATTTAAGAGTGCTGAGGAGTTTGTGAAAGGGCAGCCGAAAGTATTTCACGGGACAACAAGAGATTTTGAAATATTTGATGCAAGTAAATTGGGAGAAGCATCAGGTAGCAAGAGCGGACAAGCAGGTTTTTGGTTTACTGACGATGTGAGCACAGCTAAAAGTTATTCAAAAGCTGAAAATGAAAAAATTGTCGGCGAACTTTTAAAACAAGGAAAAAAGCAGGAGGCAGTAAAATTAGAAAATAAAATTTTTGCAGACAAAGATCCTCGGTTTTTAAAAGAGATCAGTTTAGATTTAAAAAATCCAAAAATAATAGATGCGAAAGGTAAACGATACAACGAATTAGATGAAGTATTGGTTGGAGATGATGCTATACAAGATATAATTACAAAAGCAAAAGCAGAGGGAAGAGACGGGTTAATTATCAAAAATTTAAGCGATCACGCTGATTATAGTGTTTATAAGCCAGCGACTCATTACTTAGTTTTCAACCCAGCGAACATCAAAACCAAATCCCAACTAACAGAAATTTGGAACAAGGCGAACAAATAACTACCTCAAAAAAAAGAAAAGGAGAAGAATCGCTACCGCAGGAAGAGGAAAGGCAACTGCCAGCGTGATCAGGACGAGAAGGAATAAACAGCCCAAGCAATCATCCATACTAAAAGTTTAAAGCAAAAACAAATTAAGTCAACCCATTTTATTTGCTTTCGCGTGGAGATGGGAGCAGAGTGGTGGC
>CBDVEE010000060.1:0-3345 GCA_965372925.1 uncultured archaeon | reverse complement strand
TTTTGTTATTTTTTTATTATACGCTTGTAATTCTTTATCCTTTTTCGGGTCGGCGAGAACTCCCGCTTTTATTGCTTTGTCTATTTCGCTACTCATTTCTTTTTCCATTTCTCCCGAAACTTTTTCATCGACCAAGGTTTCTTTTCCCTTTAATTTTCCGGCTTCTTTTATCAAAACCAATTCGTCTATTTTCTCTCTCTCTTTATTATTCAACTTCTCATATTCCTCGGGTTTGGTGTAGTGGTCTATCATTTCCAACGAAGTCGCAAAACTATCAACCTCGCTAAAAAGCCGGTCTTTATACTTCGCGACTACTCGCTCGTTTATTTCTTTTAGAATTCTTGTGTCTCTTTTTTTCATTTTCTAAATTGATTAAATGCTTCTAATGGAACTTTCTTATCGGACATTGAACTAATCTTAAAATCTTTATTCGCCGGAGGAAGTTTGTTTTTTCTTGCTATTGCTATTTCGGCTTCTATTGCTTTGTCCATTATTTCTTTTTTAATTTTAGAGTGTTTTTCTATTAAGTTATCCAATTTTTTTTCTAACTCTGCGGTGAGAGAATTTAACTTAATCATTTTAGGGTCTTTGTCGTCCATTAAATCTTTGAACTTGAATTGTTTGAATGTTTCGTCGTATCTGAGAAGGTCTTTTTTAATTTGATTTATTTTATCTTGCATTTCTTTGCACTCTGTTTTCACTTTTTTAATCATTTCATAGTAAACAGCCCCATCGGATTGTCCGACATACATTAAACCTCTTTTTGTCCAATTACTTTGATTAGCGTATAAATCCCAAGCGTGTTCTTCTTTATCTACTGCGAAGGGTTTTTCCTTTGGGTATCTAAAAAAGAAAATCTGTTTGAGTTGAGTTTCCATAATGATTATTTATTAATTTATAATTTATTCTCCTAAGCCCCCAGAAGGGGCAAAGGACAACAAACTATGATCACGAAGTGGTTGCGTCGACATTCGCATTTATCAAACAAGCACCCGGTTCTCTAAGAACTCCAACCCCGTAGATAACATCCGCTACCGTTAGAGTTGCCAACTGTTGAAGTTGGTATGCTGATTGAACTCTTATAAAGCCACCCGCTGTTTGAATTGCAAAACCGAAAGCCGATTTGTGCAAAAGCAAGTTTCTATAAGTTTGCAAACCGCTAACCACTCTGGACGACTGGAATAGGGGTATGCCGTAAAGCATTCCTTTTCTTCCCGGACCTGTGTTGGGTCCGAAATTCCCCGTCGTAATAGGGGACTTCTGGTCGTTGATGGATTTGTCGTAATACTTACTAATTCCCATTAACTGCAACCACACAACTGTGGTATGAAAGAAAAATGCCATTTCATTTTCTTCGTAGTTAAGGGCTGTCAACTTGTCGATACCTTGACGAACTTCGAGGTCAGTCAAAACAGTCGTTGTATCTCCAACCGTATTGGTGGAAATACTGGACCACAAACCAAATAAACTGTCTTCCACTGCTTGAATAAGCAACTTACGAGCTTCGGTTGCATACTTTTCGTGCAAACCTACTCTGGCCGCTAATTGTCGCATTGTCAGGTCTCCCATAACGAAGGCAATATATTTATGAGTGTCAACTGTTAGCGTGGTATCAACCGCCGCTACACTCTCGTCTACAACTCCCGCTCCTTGTGTTGACTGTGTTTGAACAGTAAACTCATTTGTGAAAATGTCAGGAACGTGAATTATATCACTATCTGCCGACACATATTCGGACAAATCTTGCGCGAAATTCAGGATGGTCATCGGAGCGAACTTTGGTTCGTTAACTATCGGGGACCAAACTTCAGGAATTCCTGCCGCAACATCTGCATTCGTATACGCGTCTGTTGGACTTGCGTAAGCCATAAATTTTTAAAGGACTTAAAACCTCTCTTTCTACTTTTTGAATTTATTAACCATTAACCCTTCATAAGCTTTTTGCTTATCCTCTTTGGAAGATTCAGGGTTGGACATAATTTCTTTGTAGGATTTGTTGTCGTGAACGACAACTCTGTCAGAGGCATTAGGGGTTTTATTTTTCTCCGCTTCGTCTGAACGATGCTTCGTTAAATAAGCCTTCCAAGCATCCGACTTGATGAACTTGTCCGGCTCAACCTCTAATTTTTGGGCTTCTAAATTGAGTAGTTCCAATTCCTCGGAAGTCATATCTTTTATTTCCGTTGAAATCTTCGCTACATCTGAAAAAGATAATCCTTTGTCGGATTTCTCCGGCTTATCCTTGGCTTTTTCCAATTCCTCTTTTAGGGTTTGATTTTCATCCCCCAAGGTTTTGCTTTCAGCTTCGGATTTCTCCGCACGAGTTCGTTGGTTGATGTAGGCTGATTTCTCAACACTTTCCGCATCTTCCAATTCCTCGTCGGTTAAAGCATCAACTTTTTCGTCGGTGTTTTCAGATGCACCACCACCATTTTCATTTTCACTCATAAAATTTTTTTGTTAAAGCAGGCAACTAACCTGCTTGAGTAATAATATGCCTAATAGGCATTATACTGCCACAATATCGCTCTGCGAATATCGTGGCAGGATATTGGCTACTAAGTATGTCAAAGGGCTACTCATAACTATCAGTCAAATTTGGTTCTTTTCTGTCGTCTTTTAATTTCTTTAATTGTTTAATTTTATCTTGTAAGAATAATAATATCTTTTTGTGAGCTTTGACTTCCGCTAAATCATCATCAGGTATTTTATCAGGTTGCATTAGTTTGAAAATTTCACTTTCGTAGTCAGCAACTAACACTTGATAAAATTTACTTTTTGCTAAATCTTCTAATTTCATAATAACATTATTCCATATCACTGCCAACTTTATCAAATTTTCCTGTGGATAACTTATTCAACATAATGTTTACAGGTGTCCCAACTTCTAATTTATATCCTCTTAATTCCCAAACCGCCAAAGCCAAACTCATTACCATATCATCGTGCAAACCCTCTGGCACCCTTACTTTGATTTTCCCCTGTGAAGTCAAAGAATACTGGAATGATTTTAATTCTGCAATCAATCTTTCGTCATTCGGTAACTTAATTTTGTTTTGGTCTATCATTATTCGCAGATTATTTAACAAGTCCATTCGGCTTTGTTCCGTGAACTTGAAGCCCTCTATGTTTAGTCCTTTTTTCCTTAAATTATCCACTACCGGATCGCCCACTCCGGTTTGGTCCATATAACATTTAGGAAGATTGTATTTTCTCAAAAACGCTTCAATCGTCATCTCTTGGGTCGTCCAGTCAATTTGATTAAATCTTTGTTGTGGTGACACATAAAAAGTCGCTAAATCTATCACTGTCAAAACTGTAAAATCTTGATATTTCGCTAAGTCC
>CBDVEE010000059.1:0-3360 GCA_965372925.1 uncultured archaeon | reverse complement strand
AAATAATAACCCCCCCACAAAAAATACCACGCCCTCAAATTACACCACAAATAAAAACAACGCCTTTACTGGTTTATGTACCACACACGACTCCACCCATTCAGCCAATTACTCCACCGAGCGCCCCACAAGGAATTCATACTGAACCGAGTCAAGATTATGGGAAGATTATCCCCTTATTGAATGACCCGTCGGTTTCTACAATCGAGTGTCAGGGGGCAGGAAAATCTATAACGATTATTCGGGCTGGACAAAAACAAATGACAAGAATTGTTTTGAGCGCGGGAGATATTAAAAATCTTTTAAAAAAAGTTTCAGGCACAACACACATTCCCTTACTCGAAGGAGTATTCCGAGCCGCCGCCGATAACTTTTCTATTAACGCAGTAATCTCAGAAATAATTGGCTCGAAATTTATAATCAAAAAACAGACCGCTTATGCAATGTTAGAAAGATAATTGGAAATAGAAAGATTTAAATCTCACTATTTTATTCTTTCTGGATGGAAAGAAGTCTAGATAGGGAATATGAAGAAAGGAAATTAGAAAGGGAATTGAAAGTAGAAGTACAGAAATCCATAGGGAGAGCTAAAGAAAGTATGCCCTTTTCATCTGAAGAAGTTAAAACATTAGGTAGTATTTATGCAGAAATTGCAAGAACCAAAGATCCAGAAAATTTCTTTGATAAGATGCGAAGTTCAGAAAGTGGACTAAAGAAATTTGAATTATGGAAAAATTTTCAAGGTATAATTGGAGAAAATTATAATAGAAATATAGGTTATCAAGAATTTATGAGCAGAGTTCTTCATTAAAAATAAAGAGAATGGGCAGATTATTGGAATTCAGGAAATAATAAAAATGTTCTTATTAATATAACGGGCATAGTCTTAAATAATTATTAAATTTGGTTTTATCATGGAAAATAAAATTAGCGCAGAGAAGTTAAAGAAATATTTTAAGCTAACAGAGCGAGGTTTAGCCGAAGTTAAGAAAAATATTTTTAAAGGAAAAGAATCCGAAGGAAAAGAAATTATTGAGATGGTTGAGAATTATGTTTCCGACGCACACCATTTTAAAGATAAAGGCGATTGGGTAAATGCTTTCGCGGCTTTGAATTACGCACACGGTTGGTTAGATTCTGGAGTTAGATTAAAGGTGTTTGATGTAGATGACGATGAATTGTTTACGGTTTGCTAATATTTTGAAATGTTAAAAATTTCAAGGAGCAAAGGACATTTCTTTTAAATAATCCTTAAAAAATCTTCCATCAAGCTTTTTCAATTTTCTTCGGGTCATTTCAAGCATCGTAAATTGGGTTAAATTAAGAGGAGAGGAGATTTCTGTTTTTTCTAAATTTCCACTAATAAAAGTAAATGGCCCTGACTTTTCATTCCATCCCCATTCTCCCTTATATCCTGCAGGTTCTTTCCCGTCGAATCTTTTTCCATAATAATTTATTTTTCCTTTAATTGCTCGGGGATTCAATGTTTCTCTTCGATATATTTTTGTGAAATCAATTTTCGCCTGATTAATTTCTCCTCCAAATTCAAAAACTCCTAAATCATCAATTCCCAATCCGGCAAATTTTTTTTCACCTTCTATAGAATAAAGTATATTCAAACTCTCTAACCTATCTGAGTGACCAATAAAATAATTTTCGCCTGTCGTCCAAATTCCCCAACCAATTTGTTTGTAAATATGCTCCATAAAAATCTCTCGCTTTACAACCTTTTAAGAATTATTGTATTCCAATATCTATATAAATCCAGATTACTCATTTAATCTATGAAAAATGTGTGGGTGATTAGTTTAGGTGGTTCGAGGATTGTTCCGGACGATGTTGATGATAAATTTTTATTGAAGTTCAAGAAATTATTGGATTCCCATAACTCTCAGAGATTTGTGGTTGTAACTGGCGGTGGCTCGACAGCTCGGAAATATATTGGTGCTTTAAAAGAATTAGGGAAGAGAACAAAAGCACAATCAACAGAGGGAATCGCGATTACAAGACTACATGCTGGATTTATGATGAGATTTTTTGGCGAAGAAGCGAATGAGGATTTACCCCTAAATATAAAGAGAGTCCGGAATTTACTTAGGAAAAATCGTGTTGTGTTTTGTGGGGCGTTAAGATATCGGCAAAAAAATACATCGGATGGAACAGCGGCGAAAATTGCTGGTTATTTGAAATGTCCATTTATTAATTTGACAAACATCAAAGGTCTTTATACTTCTAACCCGAAAAAAAATAAGAAAGCAAAATTTATTGCAAAAATTAGTTGGGAGAAATTTATGAAAATTGCAAAAAAAATAAAATATGAAGCAGGACAACATTTCGTTCTGGACCAGATTGCGGCGAAGACAATTAAGAAAAAGAAGATCATAACATATATTGTCGGCTCGCTCGAGGCAATTGATAAAATTTTAAAGGGTAAAAAATTTGTTGGAACGGTGATTGAGGGATGAAAGACATAAATTTATTCAAAACAAAAGATTCAATCTATTTGAAAACAGTAAAAGCTAAAATAGAAGTTTCAAAAGATGATTCTTGTGACGGATTTCTAATTGATTCTTCGGAAAAAGAAGCAAGACGAATTATTGAAAGTTTAAAGGGAAGTGGGAAAAAAATTGCGATTGTCGGCGGAGATGATGCATTTAATCGTCGTGCAGTTGAAACTTTGAAAATCAATTATTTAATTTCGCCCGAGCGAGGGTCAAAAAAAGACAACTTAAAACAAAGAGATTCTGGGATTAATCACGTCATAGCAAAAGAAACAGCGAAGAGGGACGTTATAGTTGTTATTAATTTTAATGAGATTCAAAAGTTAAAAGGTAAAGAAAAAGCGTTAAGATTAGGACGATTGATTCAAAATGTAAAGATTTGTCGAAAGGCGGGATGTGATATTAAAATCGCGAGTTTAACTTCAAACCAAAAATCATTAGTAAATGAGATAGGGCGAAAATCATTTGGTGTTAGTTTGGGAATGTCGAGCGAACAGGCAACGAGAAGTGTGCAACTCTTTTAGGTTATTCAATAATTAATTTGGACGACTCAGAAAAAGAATCAAAAAATTTGAGTTGGAGTATATTTTTATTTTGGCTAATAGTTGGTGGGATTTTAATTCTATTAGTGGTAATAACTTTAATTTTATTTAAAAGAAAATAATTCCCAAAACAAATATTTATAAACAAGTCATCCTTAACATATTTAGAAAATGGTGAAGAAAATTCAAATTAATATGTCGAACAAGTCGTTTTACATGTTTGTTATGGTTGGCTTAATAGTTTTGGTCGTCGGTGTTGTTTATGCTTATGGGGGTTCTAACCCGTCGGTGATGGGACATAGTATTGATGAGATTGC
>CBDVEE010000058.1:0-3391 GCA_965372925.1 uncultured archaeon | reverse complement strand
CTCTGTGAAATTCAATCCAGATTTATGTGTATATTTAGTCCAGAGCTAAAATCTCGGCCTGGACGGTGCCTTCTTGGGATGGTCGGTTTGTGATTTTTGCTTTTCCTAATTCTGTTTCAATAATTGCACCTTTAACTAGGATGTTTTGTCTTGCAAGAAAGATGTTCGAGGGGGTTTCTAAGACGTTTTTTATTATAGATTTTTTTGCTTTTCCTTTTATCATTACATTTGCGATATTTCCCAGAAAAGAAATCAATTTTTTATTTCCGCCTCTTGTTTTGAGTTTCCTGGTTTTTTGGTCTCCAATTTTTACGATTCTGGTTTGACCCTGTCTACCTGTCAGTTTTTTCTTTTTAGGTTTTTTGTATTTGCCTCCGCTTGCTTTTCTTCCGGCCTTCATATTTTATTCAAAAAGTTATGCTTTAAATATCTATCTAATCGGGGCATTGATGAAATTTTGTGTAAAATAATTTTACTTTTAAGAATTTTTTGATTTCATTTACAAGTTTGATAAGTAAGTTAATGGAGTTTAGTTATTAAATTTATAAATATGATTTGTAATAGCTATTTTTTCTGAAGCAATAATGTTTAAATAGTTACACTACCCCTTTTTATTAATTTTAAAGAGGGAATTATGGTATATAAAAGGTATATAAAAAAGAATGGGAAAGTTTATGGGCCGTATATTCAGCATAATAAAAAAGAAGGTGGAAAGGTAGTTACGACATATCTTGGAAAGTTAAATTCAGAAAAGAATCATAATAAAATTATTTTTTTTTGGGCGTTTTTTTTATTTCTTTTTTTAGGTTTATTTGCTGTTGTTAATTTTAATTTAACTGGAAAAGTTTTGTTATCTTTAGAAGAAAGTTATGAGTTTGGAGAACAAATTTCAGGTAGTGTAAAATTAAATTTAAAGCAAGGCGAACTTCTTCCTCTTTCTACAACAGTATTAATTGATAATGCTGGTGAAGTCAATGAATTTTTACTAGGTGATTTGATTTCTTATGAGCTTTCCGAAGGAAATTTTTATGTTGAGAATTTGGAAATTTCTGGCACAGGAGAAGGTTATGGAACTTTGGGTGAGAAAACAATTTATCCAAATGTTTCTTTTGTTTTGAATATACTTCCAAAAGGATTGATAGCTAAGCCAGAGAAACCAGAAAAATCTGAACCAGAAGAAGTAGAATCAGAAGAAGTAATTAAAGAGAGTGTTAATGAAACAATAGAGTTGGAAGTTGAGGAGCAAAATATAACTGAAGAAATAGAATCTCTGGAGCAGGAAGAAATAATTGAGGAATCGGCTGAAGAAGTAGAACAAGAAGAACAAGAAGTTGAACCTGAAGAGATTGAACAAGAAGAACAAGAAGTTGAATCACAAAAAGTTGAACCAGAAGAATCCGAACCGGAGATTTCTCCTTTAACTGGAGCAGTTATTTCTGAACTGATTTTAGAGGTTGAAGGTGTTATTTCAAAAGATAATCCTTTTTCTTATAAGTTATCGAATGGAAGGACAGCAGAAGTTAAAGATTCTTCTCAGGATGTTTATTTATCGATTGTAGAAAATGTGGCAATTGTTACAACAGAATATTTTGAGGTTGAGCAAGGATTTGGAGAGGATTATTTGTCGGAGGAAATTTTTGAGCTTTCGATTGATTTGAGTAAATTAAATTTAACTGCCCAGAGGGAAGGCGATTTTATTGTTAGTCTAATATATAATGATAGCGAAATTGTCTCGGAGAGTAGGGTAATTAATATTGAGGAAGAGTTGGAGGTTCCTGTGATTGAGCAGAATTTGACTGAGGAAAATATTACGATTCAGAATGAGACGTTGGTGAATGAGAGTGTGATAAGTATAATAAAGGGAGAGATGAATTTGACGACAATTCAATATGAGGCTGTTTTGAATAAGCCGGTTAAGTGGAAAAAGAAAATTAAACTGACGCAACCTTTAGATAATTTAAGTGTTGAGATTCCGGTTCAGGCAAAAAATATTAGTGTGTTTGTGATTTCAGGTTTGAAAGAGTATGGGGATAATGGCAAGATTAAGCAAGGTGTTGAGCAAGAAATAATTAATGAAAGTGTCGAAGCTGTTAATGAAAGTGCTGAGATAAATGATACAATAGTTGGTAGTAATGAGTCGATAGCACCCTCACAAATTCAAAACAAACATTGGTTGGGGCAGACCCTACCCTCACGCATCCAAAATAAAAATAAACTGGGGAAGACCCTGAGTAGTGAAGAAGGGGAACTAAATATTACAAATCAAGAATCACAAACCGAGGGTGAAGAAGTTGATGAGTCAGAACAATTAAGGACATTGATAACTGCAGAAGTTGTTTTGGAATTTGACGAGAAATTTAGTTTTTCTGATTTTTTCAAAAAAATATTTTCAACTTTTACAGGTAGGGTGATTAAGACTGAGGATGAACAAAGGACAAAAGAAGTTTTTATCGAGGAGAATGCTACCGAGTTTGAAATAGAATATGAAACGCCGGCACCTTATGCAATTGAGGAAGATATTTCAAATGGAAAAAGAATTACAGTTGCCTCAGAAGTTCATTATGAAAATATTTTGGCTTATACGGTTGTTGAGGATAGTGTTCCGGTGAATTCTGATGATTTGAAATTATATTGGTATGCGAGTTATGAGGACGCTTTGGCTTATGATGCTTCGTTGGTTCGGGAAGTTGTCGACGAGAATGTCACGATTGAAATTAATGAGACTGTCGTTGAGTCCCCAATTTGGGATGACCCTGCTGGCCCCGAAAATGTTAGCGAGGAGAATGAGAGTTATTTTAGTATTCTTACGGGGAATGTGATTGCGAATGAAACTGCCGAGGATGTAGATGAAACTAATACCCTCACAAATACAAAAGATACCCTCACAGATATAAGGGAAAAATGGGTTGGGGCAGACTCAAGACAGGTTGGGGCAGACCCTATTTCCGTTGTTGAAAATTCTTCTGAAAAAATAAAAATACAGGTTTCTTATGTTGGGTATGATTTAGATGAAGATGGTTATGTGGATTATATTGAGTGGTTGGTTCCGCATTTGAGTAATCAAACTTATGAATTAATTATTGAGATTACAAGGGCAGAACATCTTGACGAGAATAGAAGTTTTATTTCAGATATTTATGAATATGTGAAAGCAAAAGATAATAATTGGAGCGAGGTAATTAATGACAGCGAGTATGTTCGGGTGACTTTTGAGCAGGAGTTGGATAATACGAGGGATATTACTATTTATGCTCGTGGGGAAAATGCAAGTATAGAAGTTTATGAGGAGAATGGAAATGAAACTATCGTAGTGTTCGATAATGTTAGTGAGGAGAGTTGGTATAAAGTTTATCTGACTGAATTAAATGGAACTCAAGATGTTTTTGATTTA
>CBDVEE010000057.1:0-3400 GCA_965372925.1 uncultured archaeon | reverse complement strand
TCAACATCAAACCCATCTTCAGTACATCGCTTCTTTGCTTTATTTAACATGCTTTGAGAAAAATCAATTCCATAAAATTTTAAATTTTTATCTTTAATAAAATTTCTACCAGACCCACATCCTAAATCTAAAATTTTTCCAATTTTTCCATTTAAAAAATTGGTAACCTCTTCAATTGGTCGATTCCGAAACTCTTTCCACGGCAACCCAATAGCATCCCAAACTTTTTCCTGTTCCATCAAACCCTCACACATTTAAAGCTTAAATCATTTTCCTTTTTATGAAAACTCGGTCTCTTATCTCAGATAAATTTTTCTATTGATAAATACGAGGTCTTTTGTCAATTTTTATGATACCTAATATGTTATTTTTATAGTCCGCCTCATACAATATTCTGAATTGTCCCACTCTCACCCTAAAAAGATTTTGCCCTTTAAGTCTTTTAGAATCATGAATAATGGGAGTTTCTTGAATTCTCTCAATCTTATTTAATATTCTTTTAGCAACAATTTTTTCTGCATTTTTCAAAAATTTTTTAGCATTACTAGAATACATTATATCGAACATTATAATTCTAATTCTTTTTTAATTTCTTCGTGAGAAAAAAGCGTTCCATTTTCTTTTTCTTTGTTATATTCTTCTATAGAAATAAAGTCTTGTTGGCTCAAAACAGAATCTGCATCGATTATACTAACCTTTATTTCAAAAACCATTTTTTTTAATTGTTCCAAGTCTTCGTGAATTTTGTTCAGTGTTATATTTTCCATGTCAGATGAAACCTTTGCAACTTTATAAATTTAACTTTTTTCTGTTCCATCAAACCCTTACACATTTAAACCTTAAATCATTTTCCTTTTTATGAAAACTCAACGCAAAGTAACATCAAAGATATTTCATAGACACATTTGTGCGAGAGGAATGCAAAATGCGTAAACCCACAAAGACAATTTCGGGCGTGGCTCCTTTGGCGGTAATGCTTCCTCCTCGGAAATGCAACCACGGCACTTGCCTTTATTGTCCGTCTCTGAATGCGCCACAATCTTATACTCCCGAATCTCCGGCTGTCATCCGGGCAAGACAATGCAATTATGACCCTGTCAAACAAATCAAAGCTAGACTCAATGCGTTCAAGGCGATGAAGCATCCGACGGATAAAATTGAATTGATTATAATGGGTGGAACTTTTTTATCTTATTCCGAAAAGTTTCAATTTGATTTTGTTAAAAAATGTTACGACGCACTAAATAACAGAAAAGGAAAATCACTTGACGAGGCGAAAAAAATTAATGAAACAGCAAAGCATCGGTGCGTTGCACTTTGTATTGAAACAAGACCTGATGTTTGTACTAAAAAACATATTGATGATATGCTTGAGTGGGGAGCAACACGAGTTGAGCTCGGAGTTCAAGCCATCGACGACGAAATCTACAAAAAAGTCAATCGGTGTCATACAGTTCAGGATGTGATTGATGCAACGACGAGATTAAAAAAAGCAGGTTTCAAAGTTGGCTACCATTTAATGCCTGGTATACCTGGTTCTAATCCTAAAAAAGATATTAAGATGTTCAAAAAAATATTTTCATCAAAAGATTTTAAGCCCGACCAAATTAAAATATATCCCTGCCAAGTTCTCAAGGGCGCGGGAATTGAAAATTTATATTACGGTGGAGAATATGTTCCTTACACAAAACAACAAGCTACAGAAATTATAATTAGAATGTTGAAGTTAACTCCTCGGTATTGCAGAATAATGAGAATCATGCGAGAAATTCCGCCGAGTTATCTTGTTGCCGGAATCAAAAATATTGATATGCGACATGACATTGAAAATAAAATTCGCTCCCCATTAAATAAAAAATTCTTATATTTCCTAAAAAGAAAGAAATCTAAAATAGTTGAAATAAGATTTAGGGAAATTGGTTTTGCTTTGAGGGATAAAAGAAAGATTGATTCTGGAATTAAAATCAAGACGACAAAATATAAGGCTTCGGGTGGAACTGAGTTTTTTGTCGAGGCGATAAATAAAGATAATATTTTATTTGGACTTCTCCGACTTCGTCTTGATAAAAATTCTTCGGCAATGATTAGAGAGTTGCATGTTTATGGTCCGACTTTGAAACTTAAACAAAAAGCTATTGTTGAATGGCAGCACAGGGGTTTAGGGAAATTGTTGATGCAGGAAGGTGAAAGGATTGCAAAGAAAAAAGGTTTCAAAAATATTAGGGTAATTTCGGGCGTCGGTGTTAGGGAGTATTACAAGAAGCTTGGATACAAATTAGATAAGGAAAAAATTTATGTTGAAAAACGGTTATGAGGATTGTTAACGCGTTAATGGGAAAGCTTAAAAATACTTGTTTCTAATAATGAATTAATGGAGCAACTTTTAAAAAATGCCATGGAGTTTTTTGAATCAGGAAATGATAATTTAACTAAGAATAGATTTAATGTGTCAATTTCCGACTTCTTCAAATCTATTGTTATTTTTTGCGATTATTTGATATATGAAAAAATCAGATTACTCCCCAAAAATCATAGTCACAGATTTAATCTACTCGAAACATATTTTGAAGAAATATATCAAAATGTGTCGAGCTTATTTAAAACATATATAAAATCCTATAATCTAAATATGGGAAAACCCGAAGCACTAAAATTAAAGGAGTACGCTAATGAACTCAAAAACACTTGCCTTGATAAAAAGTAAATTGAAGAAATATCTGAAAGATAAAGAAATATTAGATGTAATTCTTTTTGGATCTTTTGTTAAAGGAAATGAAAATCCGTCAGATATAGACGTGGCGTTCATCACGAGAAAAGAAATAGAAATAGATATTCCCGATTTTCACGTCGCTGTTTTGACTCCGGAAGATTTCTTTGGTAAACCTCCGGCATTAATTAATACGCTTTTAAGAGAAGGATATAGCTTGAAACACAACAAGCCTTTTGCAAAATCATTCGACTTCTTGTCCTGTGTTTTATTTAATTATAATTTATCTTGCTTAACCCCCTCATTAAAAGTTAAAATTGTAAATGCACTTCGGGGTAGAAAGGGGGAGAGTGGTTTGGTTTTGGAAAATAAAGGAACATGGATTTCAAATAATGTTTTTATTGTAAATACAGAGAATGAAAACTTGTTTGAAAAATTCTTCATTAATTTTAAAATTAAATTCCAAAAAAGATATGTATTAATGCATTAACGGAAAATGGCTAAAATAATCAAAAAAGATAATAGATTAAATATCGTCAAAGGGGGTGTTTTATTGAAATTAATGAAAGAAAAAGGTATCACAAGAGTAAATCCCGAAGCACTAAGAATTTTTAATGAAAGAATATTTGAGGATACAGAGAATTTGATTTGTAAACTCAAGCAACATATTCAAATCAAGGCGAAAAAAACTTT
>CBDVEE010000056.1:0-3406 GCA_965372925.1 uncultured archaeon | reverse complement strand
AGACAAAAATATTGTTTTGGATTATGTTAAGAAAAAATATGGAAAGGAAAAGGTTTCGCTGATTGGGACTTTCGGGACGATGTCGGCGAAGGCGGTTTTGAAGGATGTTATGAGGGTTTTTAGGGTTCCGTTTAATGAAGCGAATGCGATTACGAAGTTAGTAGAGGAAAAGACAATTCAGAAAAGTTTGGATGCTAAAATAATAATAGAAGATGAAAACGGAAAAGAAATAGAAGGAGAATTAAAAGAGGATGCAGTTAAACTTCGCGGTTTTCAGAAAAAATATAAAAAGATTTTTGAGGTTGCGCAGAGGCTTGAGGGATGTGTTAGACACAAGGGTATTCATGCTTGTGGAGTTGTTTGGGGGACAAAGGCAATTAATGAGTATGTGCCGACTTATGGTAAGAATGGCGATGTGATTACTCAGGTTGAGGGTCCAGATATTGAGAGGTACGGCTTGGTGAAGTTTGATTTTTTGGGGTTGGAAACTTTAAATGTTATTAAGAAGGTTTTGGATGTGATTGGAAAAGATAGTGAGTGGCTTGAGAATATTCCTATGGATGACGATTCGGTTTATAAGATGTTGCGAGATGCGAAGAGTATCGGTGTTTTTCAGGTGGAGAGCGAGGGCATGAGAAAGACTTTGAAGTTGATTAAACCGAATTGCTTTGATGATATTATTGCGATTGTTGCGTTGTATCGTCCGGGTCCTATGCAGTATTTAGAGGTCTATGCAAATAGAAAATATGGAAGAGAAACTGTGACTTATCCTCATCCGAATGCGGAAAAGATTTTGGCATCAACTTATGGTATTATGGTTTATCAGGAGCAGGTGATGCAGTTGTCTAGGGCGTTAGCGAATTTTAGTGCGGGGGATTCAGATGTTTTGAGGAAGGCGATTGGGAAGAAGAAGATTGATTTAATGAATAAAATGGAGGTGCAGTTCAAGAAAGGTTGTGTTGAATTTTCTGGGATGGAATGTGAGAAGGTGAATCATTTGTGGGATGATATTGTTAAGTTTGCGGCTTATTCTTTTAATAAATCACATGCGGCGGCTTATGCGTTGATTAGTTATAGGACAGCTTATTTGAAAAAGTATTATCCTGTTGAGTTTTATGCGGCGACGATTTCTTCATCTGTCAAGAATCCTGATAAGTTGGCGTTTTATTTAGAGTCGGCTCGGCAAGAAGGGATTAAAATTTTACATCCGGACATTAACACCTCAACTGAAGATTTTAGTGTCGAGGAAGTTGAGGGAAAAAAGGTGATTAGGGTTGGATTGAATGGGATTAAGAATGTTGGGGCGGAGGCGTTGGCTCGGATTATGGAAATGCGACCATATAAAGCTTATCAGGATTTTATTAATAAGGTTGATTTGTCAAAGGTGAATAAACGGGTTTGTCATAGTTTGATTTCTGTCGGGTGTTTTGATGAGTTGGGAATTAATAGGGCGAGTTTGTTAAAGGTTTATGAGGATGTTGAGAAATCTAGTAATTCGGCGGAGAAGCAGCTGACTTTGTTTGGCGGGGTTGCTAATGTTATGGAGTATCCGGATTTGCCACCGATGAAGTTGAAGGATATGTTGGATTTGGAGGAGGAGCTTTTGGGTGTTGTGGTTTCTGGGCATCCTATTGATGCTTTTGCCGAATCAAAGAACGGAGAGTTTACAGCGTTCGATAGTTTGAAGGACGATATGGACACGGAGGTTTTTGGGTTGGTTAAGAGGTTTACGCAGATTGTAACGAAGAATGGAGGGGATATGGCGTTTATGGATATTGGCTCAAAATCGGGAGAGTTGAAAGTGACAGTTTTTCCGAGGGATTTTGATGAGATTAGAGAGGAGATTAGATATATTGAGAAAGGGGTTGGGGTTAAAATTAGTGGGAAGTTCAAGGAAGATAAAGAGTTTGGGGATGCGTTTATAGCCAAGAGTGTTTTGGTTTGCAATCCTTTTTGATTTTTAGCGGTTGATGCTTCGTTGGGAGATACCCTCACTAATCTATGTGTATATAGGTTGGGGCACGCCGACCCTCACGTAGGGGACTTACTCTCACTGATATAATTATTTATTTGGGTTGGGGCATGCTAACGCCACGGAACCGTCCGCCTTGTCTAAGCCTGCTAAGAATTTTTGAGTTTGCCCCAAAACCCCTTAATCATTATATAGTGGCAATTAACATTAAGATTATAAGTTAAATAAGAATACTTAATACCATGAAAGACAAATATGTAAGGCGAAGAAGAATTATTGAACATTTATCCCAGCAAATATATTTATTAAACGAAAGAGCATTTAAGGAATATCCAAACTGGGAAGAGGATGAAAAAGATACAGACTATTTATTTTGGATGGCAAAACAAGCGCTAAATTCTGGATTATATTTTTCAATCGAACATGTTTGTATGGGGGGTATAGCAGGTTCACAAGTTATTACTCAAGGGACTATACGAAGTTCTGGAAAATATAATGTTGATTATAATAATGTATTGAAAAAAGCTGTTCTAAGAGTATATGAAAGACAGAAGAAAACCATTCCGAATAGAGAGGAACAAAAAAGAATAATTAATCAACATTTTAATGAACTTGATAATCCAGAATATAAAACACAATTTAATGATTTGCGAGATAAATTCTCTAATTTTGATATGGAATTGATTAGAAACAGATTAAGAGATAAACTTGATAATTACTTGAGAGGAAAATTAAGTCAGTAATAATTCTTCAAGGGTTTTGGAGTAAGTTGAAATTAATATCTATCAAATAAACAAAATCACTTCAACTTCACAGCTGTTCCATAAGTAACTTTTGATAAAAGTTTCATGTTGTCACCTTAGTTTTACTGCCGTGCCATAAGCCAACATTTCTGCGGCGCCTTGCATTATCATAGAAGTTGAGTATCGAACTCCGATTATAGCGTCGGCTTTCATGTCGATTGCTTCATTTACCATTCGGTTAAATGCTTCTTCTCTGGCCTTGGTAGTCATTTGTGTGTAGGATTTTATTTCACCGCCGATGACGTTTTTGAATCCTGCCATGACATCTCGCCCGATGTTTCGTGCTCGAATAGTATTTCCTTTTGCGATTCCTAAGACTTCAACAACTTCCTTTCTTGGAATTTCGAATGAGGTGGTTGTGATTATTTTTTTCATATTATTTTTTAGTTTTTTTATTTTTTATATCCTTCCTATTTTCTATTTTATCTTCTTCTTTGTAAAATAGGATGAGGGCGATGCCGATGATGATTGGGATTAGTGCGGGAACGATTTTGTGAGTTTTTATGAAGATGCCTATTCCTAATATAACACCTGCGACTCCGATGAGGAAAACTTCTTTCGCCATATGGGTATATATATTCTGAGTTAATAAATGTTTAGATTTTAAAACGGCAAATAAAATATTATTGTG
>CBDVEE010000055.1:0-3748 GCA_965372925.1 uncultured archaeon | reverse complement strand
ACCACCAACAACAACTTTAATATCTAACTGTCTCAAAATTGATGCCGCTCTAATATACCAAAAATCATCATCAACAGGTGGTCTCTCTCGAGAAACGCCAGACTTAACAAACATAGCCCATTCAGGAACTTGAAACTCGTCAATCTTCTTAAGTGCCTCAGCTAAAGCCGGGATAAATTTCACAGGGTCTTTCGTAAATATTGTCTTTGCCATTTTATACGGGCTCTCTTTACAGAGATAGATAAGCCGAAGCTCATTAGCCTAAATTGATTGAGAAAATTTCCTTTATAAAACTACCGCTAGTTCTTTATTATATTTTGTCATGATTAGATTTAAAAATTTCAGAAAAAATAAATAATAAAATCTGAATTTTACAAAGAATTAAATAGTTAAAAAATTTGTGAGTAGAATGTGTTTCGCACCTTACATTTCCTTGTCGACGTTTGTAATAGAGTTCTTATTAGCGGGGTTCTTTTTATTAAAAAATCCAAAGGATAATCTTAATAGAATAATTGCATTAATTTCTTTGTTGCTAGGATGTTATCAACTTAATGAATTTTTGATTTGCATTACGGGAGTTAGTTTGTTTACTAAACTTGCTATGATAACTACTGCAATTCTTCCGGGCTTAGCAATATCTTATGCATTAATTATATCAAGGAAAAAGATAAAGTTTTATTGGCATGCGTTGATATATACTCCTGCAATATTTTTTATTATAATGTTTGCTTTTTCTAATTGTTTTAAGCAATCTGCGATTTGTGCAACTGTTTTTATAGAATATCCCGTCATGGGACTATTGGGGAAATTTTTTGGGTTGTATTATTTATTATATTTTATAGTAGTTATAATTTTCTTTTATCTTATTTCGGCTAAAACAAAATTGGAACATGAAAAGATATTATCTAATTTGGGAATTGTCGGCATTTTTATATTTACGGTGCCCACATTTATATTTTTATTATTTCTTCCAGCTTTGCAAATTAAGTTTCCAAGTGTCCTTTGCGAATTCGCATTACTTCTTGCAATAGAATTTATATTTGTGCTATGGTATAAAGAGAAGCATAAATTGCATTATTAATTTCGGGTGATAAAAAATTATTTAAATAATTATCTCTGCACCTTTCGATACTTAATAATCGTCATCACATATCCAATCAGTTTATAACTATATTTTGACCCCAACGATTCAACCAACTTTTTTGCAATTTTTTCAGCCTCAGATTTATCTCGACACGCCGATTTTAAAATAGAAACCTTCACCAACTTCTCGTTCTCAAAAATAGATTTAACTTGCTCCACAAATGCATCACTAAGCCCATTCTTTCCCAATTGCAATTTTTTAATCTGTTTCATCTTTTTCTCTTAATTCCTTCTCATATTTAAGTATGTCACTTCTCTTAACTTTTATACTCTCTTGTTTTTTAACTTTCCAACTTCCTGCTTTCATTTTCAACGACTTATTCATATCGCTCCGTAAAAATTTACCTACTACAATATCTCTTTTTCCACTTCGCCAGTCTTGAGAATATTTGGCACAAAAAATCGCAGCCTCTTTGATGTCTTTTTTAGAAGGGTCTTCGCCGACATTAACAAATGGACTTCCGGGTTCAGATGTATGCAATAAAATATCTTTCGTCCCCGCATCCCAAACTAACTTATCGTTATTCTCTGCATCCTTACCACCAAATACACGTAATCCAGACGATGTCGCATACTCTCTAAAATTAATCATAATTGTGTCAAGAAAAAGAACTTTATAATCTGTTCTATTTTAAAAATCATCTTCCCCACTCTCTTTTTGTTTTCTCTCTATCTCTTTAATTCTTCTAAGTGCGGCTCGGACATTCTTATTTAACTGAACTATAGAATCATCTAATTGCGCCTTATTCTTCGTCCCCGTACAAACCAATTTCCCATTCGAAAAAAGCAAAAAAGTCGCAGTCGGATATTCCAACTTATAAACTAAACCAGGAAACTGCTCTGGTTCATATTCAGTATTTTCCAATTCAAGGGCAAGAGTATTCAAATTCAAATTCAAATTAATTGCTCCCGAAGCAACAATATTTTGCACTGTAATCTTTGGCTTAACCACAACATGCACTCCAATTTTCCTCAACTGCTTAATAACTTGTTGAACAACATCACGAACCTGCACAACTGATTTCGTTCCTGTACAAACTAAATTACCAGAACTAAAAACTAAAACCGCAGATTTCGGTTTTTTAATTCTCAAAACCAAACCGGGAAAAGTATCAGGATTATATTCAGTATTCGGTTGCGTCCTCGCTAATGTCGTCAAAGAAACTTCTTTTTCAAGCGAAGTAGTTGCAACAATATTTTGAATTTTCAATATAGTATCTTTCTTAGAACTGCTTTTTTTCGCTACTGTCATATAATATTATAAAAAATTCTGTTTATAAAGGCTTTGATTTTGTCGTCGGGCAACTATTTATAATATTTCGCTACTTCTCCGCCTCTTCCTCAACTTCCTTAATCGTCGCCACATCCTCAGCTCCCCTATCTTCTCTTAATCGAATAATCCGTGGAAATCTCAAAGCATAGCCACTCGAATAAGTCGGCGACTTTTGAATATTCTGATATTGAACCGCAATAACAACCTTGGGCCTAACTTTAATTCTCCGACCCTTAGTTTCAATCAACAACTTTTCTAATATATTCGTCATCTCAACAAAACTCAAACCCTGCTCCGGCAATTCCTTCAGTCCCGTCGATACTTTCCCTAATTCTAATAGCTCATCTCCATCTCGACACGCAACATCAAACGAAGTCAACCATCCAGCTCGCTTTCCAGTCCCCCATTCAGCTCCGGTAATTACCAAATCGAAATCTTTATCTTCGGGCTTTAACTTAACGGCGTAACCGATTCGAGCCCCCGGTTTATATGGCGCCTTCAAATTTTTCCCCATCAGACCCTCCTGATTATCATTCAATGCCTTCTCATAAAATTTCTCAACCACTTTCCCATCATCAGTAATAATTTGTTTCGCCAGAACAATCTTAAATTTTTCCTCCCGCACAATTCGTTCAATCAAATGTCGTCTCTCGGCAAACGGCGTTGCAATCAAACTATTCCCATCATAATAAACAATGTCAAAAACAACTAACTCAATCGGCAATGACTTCCTCATTTCAGCAATTCCATATTTTCGCCGAATCCTCTGACTAATCGCCTGAAAGTCCGTATACTTTTTCGTCATCGCATACCCTTCCTGGGCCTTACCAACAGGTGCAAACCCAACCGCTTCAGCGTCGAGAATAAGACTATTCCCCTTGACATGATTTTCAACATACTCAACAATTTCAGGAAATTGCGTCGTCACCTCTTCCAGTCGTCGGGTAAAAATTTTAATCTTTCCATTGCTTTCCTTATTAATCATAACCCTAAATCCATCGTACTTGTATTCAAACGCCGCAGGACGACCGACAATTTTAAACGCATCTTCAACATCCTTCGCCTTCGGAAACAACATAACCTTCATTGGTTTCCCAGGCTCCAATTTAATTTTTTCCAACGAATCATCGCATGCTCTTCTAAAAACCTCAGCAAAATCCGTGGCTCTATCATACGCCTTCTGAACTTCTTTAACACAAGTCTTTTTGTCTTCTAAATTTTTCGGCTTAAAACAATACATAGCAACGGCATCCCTCAAAATACCAGACCCAACTCCAATTTTCAAATCACCCAAAACAGTCCGCACAATATATCTTGCCTCTTTCGGCGTCG
>CBDVEE010000054.1:0-3809 GCA_965372925.1 uncultured archaeon | reverse complement strand
CAAGACAATTCGTGTCGTAAACCTGATAGATAAATTTCTTGTTTTGCAATTTTTCATGAGCAACCGCTACATCAATTTTACCTGTTTCACCGACGACAGGATTCAACGTTCTCTGGATTTCATACTGTGGATTATCACTCCGTAAAAGACTCGGACATTTACAAAAAAGTTTATGTGTGTCCAATTGCTGATGAATTTCCAGCCCAGATTTCAGCCCGATTTTTTTATAGTCGAATTTCATAATAAAGAGAATATGATAAGGTTTAAATAATCTTTCTTCGTGTCTCAATTAAGAAAGGAGGTAAGAATGAAATTAACAAAAATTAATTATAAATCGGCTGTGTTTTTTGGAGCACTTGCTTTAGTGATGTATTTACCTTTTGGCTTACTTATGTGGAGCTCACGAGACGTTTTATTGGCTCAGGGAGTTTCCATAACAGCAGTTCAGACGTTCCTTATTGCACCAATCCAATCTGGTATTATAGGGTGTTTAATTATGCTGGTTGCGATTTTGGTCTACAATTTTGTAGCTAAAAAATATCCAATTTCTTGGGAAGTAGATAAGAAATAATTTTTATTCGTTGGAAATTTTTTCCAACATTTTTTCTTTTATATTCCATTTTTTGTGACCGAGAACCCATCCAAGTTTTATCAGAGCAGTTTCTGAAAGCATACCACCAAGAAAAATGATGCCTGTTTTTTGAAGCTCCCGTCCCGCGGAATATACATTCGGATTTAATCGTCCATAAATTGTTTGCGGAGCTGCACAAATTGTCATTCCGTTCTGAATCGCTTTTTTAATTTTTGGAATCCAATTTGTCGACGACGCTTTTCCCGGAACCTGTCCGAGCCCCGTGACCTCTAAAACTATTCCTTTATATCCTTGCTGTTTATAATATTCTAAAATTGTCGGGTCTTGTCCAGGGTGGATTTTTATCAACGTAACTTTATCTGAAAACTTTGTATCTATTTTTGGTTTGTTACTCGAACGAGCATTAAAAGTTTTTAATATATTTATTTTATCTGGAGTTATTTCTGCAATCGGAGTGTCATTAATTATTTTGAAGGCATCCCTTTTTGAGGTATGCATTTTGCGAACTTTTGTTCCAGGCATTGCAAGACAGATTTCATCATTTGTGTTTTTGTGTCCGACCAGTGCGATTTCTGCGATGTCCGATGTTGCATATTTTGCCGAACAAATTAAATTAAGGGCAGCGTCGGTTGAAGCTCGGTCGATGGAACGTTGAGAATATGTCAAGGCAATTGGTTTGTTTAAATTTTGAATGAAAAACGATAATGCGGCAGAGGTATAATGTAAAGTGTCGGTTCCGTGTGTGATAATTATCCCCTTGATTGATTCGTCGTTCAAATATCTTTCGCAGGTTTCGGCTAATTTTTCCCAGTCTCTTGAATCCATGTCTTCAGAAAATTTCATAAATGGGCTGACTATTATTGGATTACAAATATTTTTGATTTCTGGCGCGATATCTAATATTGCTTCTTTATCGGTCGAGATTACTCCACCCGTTTTTGAATCAAGTCGAGAAGAAATGGTTCCGCCCGTAATTATAATTACAACATTAGGCAATTGCGAGTTGGTAGTTCGCTTCACTGGTAGTCCGCTTCGCTGGTAGTCCGCCTTTTCCAATATCGTCGCATCAAGAATTTCATTTTCGCGGATTCCGATATTATAGCCACTTGGTAACTTTAGTAGAATTATTTCTGGGTCGTGAGATTGTAATACATATCCTTTCCATGTTTTATTTTTGGTTTGAATTTTTATTCTATCGCCCGGTGTGAATGTTTTTGTTTTCATATAATAAGTAGTCTGGGAAGATATAAAAAGGTTTGGAGTTTTAATTAATTATGAAAGAAAAAATATTTCCCATAAAAATTGGCTTAGAAATTCATGGATACTTAGATACAAAAGAAAAATTATTTTGTATGTGTAAGATAAATGGTGACGATAAACCTAATTCAAGGATTTGTCCGATTTGCACGGGAACGCCAGGGTCAAAGCCAATGGCGCCGAATGTCGAAGCTGTTAAAAAAATGATTCAAATTGCGTTGGTGTTCGGTTCGAAAATTAGTTATTCTGATATCGTTTGGCAGAGAAAACATTACAACTGGGCGGATTTACCGAAGGGATATCAGACAACGATTTCTGGAGCACACGCGACGCCAAATGCTGTCGGGGGAAAATTCAAAGGAATTAATTTGACAGAACTCCATCTTGAAGAAGACCCGGCGCAGTGGAATCCGGATTCGGGGAAAATTAATTATAATCGTTCTGGACTGCCGTTGATTGAAATTGTGACTGAGCCCGAGTTTTCGGATTCGGAGCAAGTTGTTGAGTGGCTAAAGAGTTTAATTTTATCTTTGAGTTATATTAAGGCGGTGCGGAAGAATGCGGGGATTAAGGTTGATGTAAATGTTTCGACTTATGGTGAGAGAGTTGAGATGAAGAATTTGAATTCGTTGGAGAAAATTCGGAAGGCAATTAATTATGAGATTCTAAGACAGGTTGAGAATAATGAGAAAGGAATTGAGCAAAAGAGGGAGACTTTGGCGTTCGACGAGAAACTTGGCAAGACAATTAAGATGAGGTCGAAGGAAGGGGCAGCAGACTATAGATTTATTCCTGACCCAGATTTATTAATGATTAAGATAGATAAAAAAATGGTCAATAAAATTAAATCGGAATTACCTGAGATGCCCGAGGTTAAATTGGCGAGACTATTGAAGACACATAAAGTTGACGAGAAGAACGCCGAGGTGTTGACGAGGAATTTAGAACTAGTTGAGTTCTTTGAGAAGCTGGCTAAAGAAAATATTAATATGAATAAAAATTTGTCGTGGGTAACTATTGAATTACTTAGAGTTTTAAATTATAACAAGAAAACTTTGGAAGATGAGGATATTGAGATTTTGCCTGAGCATTTGGCAGAGTTGATTAAGACAGTTGAGTCGGGGAAAATTACGGTCTTGAAGGGAAAGCAGATTATGAATGATTTTGTTCCGAAAAGTTTTAGTTTGAGTGAGCATAAGGGAGAGATTGAGAATATTGATGAGGCGGCGATTGAGAATTTATGTAGGCAGGTGATTGATGAGAATTTGAAAATTGTTGATGAATACAAATCTGGGAAGGATGCATCGTTGAATTATTTGATTGGACAGGTGATGAGATTGAGTGAACGGCGGGCGGATTTTAAGGTGGCTGGGAAAATGTTGATGAGGTTGATTGGGGATAGGGAGTGATAGAGAAAAAAGAAAAAGAAAAACTACTTTATGATTTAAAGGTTAAAGAGATTGATGCATTTCAACAAGGCCACATATATCTGCCCCATAAAATTGGGGCAGGGCTATGATTTTTATTTATATTTGCATTAACTAGAATTCTCATTCAAAAAGAAAATTTAATTAGAAATGAATTTTTTTATTGGTGGATATTTTTTCTTTTAGCTCTCTTATTTCTTATATGGATATGGCATCAAGGGATGAAATATATTGAAGTGGTAATTTTTAGACACGCTCCAGGCTGGAGAAGGTTTTTAAAGTTTAATTGCGTTAAACACTAAAGGAATGATGATGGTTGTTGAAATATATAAACAAATTATTGAAGGAAATGTATCAGTGGCCACAGGGTTTTCTGTTTTCGATGCTTTCGTCGAAGGCTCCACCGAAGGCGCCATCGCTTCTCTACTCATACTCGGAATTTTATTTGTATTGTTAGCGTTCACTGCACTCTATATTTATCACGCTATTGCATGGTCGACCATTGCAAAAAAGTTAAAACATAAATACCCATG
>CBDVEE010000053.1:0-4024 GCA_965372925.1 uncultured archaeon | reverse complement strand
CTGCAATCTTAACTTCTTCCTTTGCTTTTTTTGCTTCTTCTTCAGCCTTCTTAGTGACTCCTTTCTCGGCTTTCTTATCAGCTTCCATTTTCTTCCGAACTTTTTGCGGGATTGTCTCAATTTTTTCTTTTGCTTCTATATTATCATATACAACAGCTTCTACCATAAAAATTTGTTTTCCAAAATTCGTTCTAATTTTTTTTACAACCGTTAATTCTACGTCTTTACCAATTTCATTCTTTACCTCATCCGAAGTTGGAGCAGTTTTATTTGCAATTTCTAAAATTAATTCTTCTCGTTCCAAAAAAGGATTTTTCTCTTGTTTGATTATTTTCGTCTTCATTTCGACTTAATGGCAAATTCGCCTTCGGTATTTATTTTCATATTCTCTGCCATCTCAGATTTCTCTGCATCAAAAATGTGAATTCTTCCCTTAAATGATTCGCTCGCTGGAGTTTCTCCGCAGTTAGGACATTTGTCCCCAATGTAAATTGTCCTACAATTTAAACACGATTTCTCCTTAGATGCCATTATTTCTTTTTCTCCTTCTTAACGACCTTAGCTTCAATTGCCTCAGCATGTTTTGCCTGTTGCTCGCTTTTTTCTTTTTCTGCCTTTATCCAGTCAAGTTTCCCCAAGCCCGGCTGTCTCATTGTCAAACCAATTTTTGGCTCCTCACCTTTATACGAAATTGCCACAATTCGCGCAATACATTTATCTCCCTGCATCAAATTTTTCTTCCCATCTTTTCCTGTTAAAACTCCCGTATCAGAAAACGACACAAAATCATCCATAGTTTGCGAAATGTGAATCATGCCACGGATTGGACCCATACTCATAAAAGCTCCAAAATTCGTGATTTCCTCTATTATTCCATAAACCAATTCTTGTAGTTCTGGCTTGAAAACAATTAGTTTGAAAGTTGATTCGTAATATGCCGCACCATCGCCCGGGATAATAACCCCTTCTTTGACCTCGAGAACTTCGAGAACCGCAACCACCGTTCCGATATCTTTATCCTGAAAATCCGAGTAAGACTCTTCTAATTGCACTCGCACAGCCGCATCAGTATCCATCCCGAATTTGTTCGGCTCTACTCTTACATAATCTGTTACTAAAACTTCATAGAACATATTCTAGTGAGAAAAATTCGATTTAAAAAGGTTTTGCTATATTAATTCGAGATTTTTCCTGCCCCTAATCGTCAAAATTCTGTTGCCAATCCTATTCTTTAAATTTTTATCGAGTGTCGCCAAAACAATATTTTTGTCAACAATATAATTTACGATTTTCATATCGACGTTCGGGTTTTTGCTCGGGAGTTTAATAACTTTCGGATTAAGATTTCTCACAATCTCGAAACTTAATCTCGCGGCATCTCTGTCTGAAAACTTCATTCCCTTTCTATTTTTTAAAACGTCCAGTTCATCTATGACATCCTGAGGAACAAGCCATTCTATTTTCTGATTAACAATTTCATTCGCACAACTATGAAAATCAATCTTCTGCTTTACGCATGTCAAAATGAAATTTGTATCGAGTAAGATTTTCATATTATTAAAAGTTTAAGAAGATTTATATAACTTCTCCTCTTGCGTTATTATATGAGAGAGGTTGAGAACATTTTACGAATCTTGAAAAAGACGAAACGATTTATTGAAGAAGGTAATCCATTTGAACTGAAAGCGCTGTCGAATCAGACGATACACTCGGCGACGATTTCGCAGGATGGGGATAATATTATTGTTGCTGTTTTAGTTTATTCCTTGGGAAAAGTCTTAGAACGAAATCACTACCGGAACATGGAAGGATGGACAGAATTTTATAATTCGGTAACAAAAAATTTGGGGTTGGCGATTAAGGCGGTAGAAGGGGAGAACGTAGATAACGCAAGAATTTATTTGGGCAGAATTCGGAATTCGTTGAATAAAATTGACGGGGATTTGAGCCGTTATATTAAGGATGTTTTTAAGAAGGCAGAAATAAATAAGGCGTTTAAATTGTATGAGCATGGTTTATCGACGGAGAAAACGGCAGAATTGTTGGGTGTAAGTTTGTGGGATTTGGCATCGTATATTGGGCAGTCTTCAATTGGGGATGCGAAAGTTGCGATTAGTATGCCCGTCGTAAAGAGAATCAAAATCGCGGAGGATATTTTTGAATGAAATACCTAATCTTCGACGCTGGACCAATTATTTCGTTGACGATGAATGGAATGTTGTCAGTGGTTGAAAAGCTAAAAAAATTTTTTGATGGAGAATTTATCTTAACACCACAGGTTAAAAACGAAGTTGTTGATAAGCCGATGAAAATTAAGAAATATAAACTGGAAGCAATTAGAGTTAAAGATATGATTGACCGAGGTGTTTTTAAGATGTCGTCAGAAATTATTCCGAATCAAAAGTTAGATAAAGAAACAAAAAGGATTTTAAAAATTACAAATGGAACTTTGAGAACGGTGCAAACTGGAGAAAAAATTAAAATTATTCATGATGGCGAGGCGGCGTGTCTTGCATTTTCGAATTTGTGTGGGGAGGATAATGTGATTGTGATTGACGAGAGGACAACGAGGATGTTGACGGAAGCTCCGCAGAATTTAGAGAAAATGATGGAACGAAAATTACACACACCATTGAAGGCAAATCTATCGCTATTGGACGAATTGAAAAATTCTAAATTTATTAGGTCGGCTGAGTTATTGTTTATTGCATATAAGAAAAATTTAATTCCCATTAAAAAGAGCAAGGATTTATTAGACGCTTTACTTTATGGGGTTAAATTTAAAGGAGCAGCAATTAGTTCTGTGGAAATTGAAGAGATGAAGAGGTTGGTTTAACTAAGAGGTAAATTTAAAAGTTGGGTTTTACAATTTATTTTATTGGGTTCATCGGATAATGATAGTCTACTCGGCTCCAGCCCGAGAAGCGGGGGTTTGATTCCTCCTGAGCCCATATTTTAATTCTGAAAATAATTGTATTTCGTTACCTTTATAAAATGACAATACCCACACACAATAATGGGTTCATCAATTATTAAGAGAAAACTAAGAAAAAAAATTTGTCAGACATGTCCATATGAGTGTAGACATTATAACGGTAAAAATGCGCCCTTTACAGCTATTAAATCACATTCTATTCCCCATGGATTAGTAGTCGGAAACGAATATGCTCTTGAATTATATCAATATTGCAAACACTATGACCCATTTAATTTTGATGAACAAACCAAGTTATCCGAATTCTCGACTGAAGATAAGAAAAATCTTGCATGAATTGGACTCCCCAATACTTTTATAAATAAGGACTTCTTAATTTTAGTATGGCGAAAAAGGTGACGAAGAAAACAATTACCGAAACGATTGGTGATGACGGTTCCAAGAAAACAACCGTAAAAGAACATCCTCCAAAAGAGACTGAGAAAAAACCGGCAAAAAATAAAATGACGGCGAAAGAAAGAGAAAATCTTTTAATCGAAAACTTTGTAGGATTACAACATGCAATGACGAATATGTCTATTAAATTTGGATTGCTTTCAGATAATATTAGTAAATTATTACAAGTTTTTGAAGAAGCCGCAAAGAATTTTATTTCGGGTGGAAAGAGTGATGACAAAGATATGTTGAATAAAATTGATTCATTATTAAATCAAAATAAAACAATTGCGAAAGGATTGGTTTTAATGGAAGGGAAGTTGAGGGGGCGAGCTGAGGAACCACAAATGGTGCAACCCAAAATGGAGACGCCTGTTATCAAACCAAAGCCACTTCCAAGTATATGAGTTCTGAAGAAATTTCTACAATAGCCATTAACCCGTTTATTTGTAAGTTTGTATTTGCAATTATTCAGTCAATTCGGGCGAAAAATTTTTCTTATGAAGAAAAGCATGTAGTTCATGCGAGTTTAGTTCCAAAAGTTTCCGAAAAAGTTATGTTAGCATCATTAGGAGAAAGAATAATTCCAAAAAAAAGGAACCTAAATGAGCTAGTTGCTCCAATATCTAGTCCAATAATTACACGCCCTCCAAT
>CBDVEE010000052.1:0-4176 GCA_965372925.1 uncultured archaeon | reverse complement strand
GTTCTTCCGAAAAGAAAGGCACCAAGTGTGCAGAGTTTGTCGAGAAGGAGTTGCAAGCCCGTGTAATGGGAACTCGGGCGGATATGGACGAGAAAGCGAAAGGTATTTGTGTTATTTGTGGGAAGAAAGCTAAGGTAGTTGTTTATGCCGGGAAGAGTTACTAGAAGTAGCTATTAAAAGACAATAATTTTTATAAAGTGATTGTTTGTTTATTTTATATGAATTCATTTAAAAATTTGTATAGTTGTTCGTGGGATGAAATTATAGAAAATAAAGTAGAATTAAGAAATTTAAAACGTGATGCAAAATCTTTAGAATATATTTCTATTTGTGAAAGAGAGGGAGTGGAAGATTTTCTAATTGCTCATTTTGTTTTTGAATATCCCCGTAAAGAATTAAGGAAGGAGTTTGAAAAATATACTGGACTTTCTCTGACAAATGGTTTGCATGGATTGCTGATTTTAAGGGCGTATAATGAAGCTCTAAAAAAAGAAATAGATAGTCTAAAATAAAATAATTTTTGACTATGTGAATCTTTATAAATTCTAAAGTCATTTTGTTATTATGATAGAAATTAAAAAAAAGAGTAAGTCGATTGGGGATTTAAAGAGTGGAGATAGTTTTTTTATTAATGGGAAGGAGATGAAAGTAGATAAGCAGTTTTTGTTTCATGAGCATGAGAATATGAAGGAGATGATTATTGAGATTTTTAATCCTGAGAATGACAGGGAATATCAGGTTCGGTATTTTGATGACCAGATTGAATCATCACTTGAGGTGTATGAGCTGGTTGAGGATTTCCAGTATGTGAGGCGTGAGCCAAAGAACGTTGAGTGGTAGAAATTTTATTCAACAACCTCTGTTTTCAGTTTCTTATACCCAAAAAAATCGGTTGTATAATTATAGGCACCAGCATTTAAAAAAACAATTTTGTCCCCGACTTTTGGAGCTTTTAATTTCACTTTATATCTAAAAATATCATCTCTCGTCGGAGAATTTCCCTTAATTAAATAAAACTTTCCCTCTTCTGAATCGCTCAATTCGTTTTCAACTAGCATTTTTGTTCCCGTCAATATATTATCTAATGCACAGTTGTAGATTGTCGTATTTATAACTAGATTACTTTCCTGAATCTGAATAATTTCTGTTTGAAGTTTTATGCAAGGTGCGGCAAGAAAACGTCCCGGCTCTATTGTGGTTTGTATATTATATTTGTCGAGGAACTTTTTGGCATTCGTTAATTTCTCAAAAATATATGGCAAAACTTTTGATGTACAACTTCTATATTTCGCTGGCAAACCCCCGCCAATATTTAGAGTATCAATACTTTTCAAAGATTCTTCAGTCAGAGAATCCTCAATCTCCTCTTTAATTTCCCATTCAGATGTATTCTGCGATTTCCTATGAATATGAATTCCCAATTTTTCTATAAGTGGATTATTCCGAATTTCAGAAATTATTTCATTAATTTTTTTCGACGGCATCCCATAGACAAAATATTTCCCAGTTCCAATTCTATGCTCTTGAAACTTCATTCGTAAGGATAGATTAATTTTGCTCTTAAACTTCTTTAATGCCTGAAGAATCTGCTTCAAATCTATTTCATTATCGACGACAAAAGTTTTAATTCCTGACTTAAGAATATCTTTCAATTTTTCAATAGATTCAGCTTGCGTAAAAAAAGAAATTTTCGATTTGTTTTTTATCATATCAATTTCTTCTTTGGCATGAATTGAAAAATTAACCAATGGCGATAACTCCTGCAATAAATCTCCAACTTCGCGATTTGTTTTATAAGAATAAGATATTTTTAATCCCAAATCTTCTAAGAGTTTAACTTGGTTTAGGAGTGCGGATTTTGAGAGTATAAATTTAGCTTCCATCTTCCAGCAACCCCTCTCTTCTCATTTTATCCAAAACATTTGTTATCATCAGCGGGAAAGTTATGCAAACATCTCCATTAACTGTCGCTGCCTCTGCGTCGTCTTTTAATTTCCCCCACGATTTTGCTTCCTGCGTTGTCGCACCAGACATTGAGCCAGATGAAGCATGAGAGGTTGTCATATAAACCGCATAATCAAACCCGCCCGAAAGTAATGCCGCAAAAACCGCATAATGTTTTGAAATTGAGCCGCCCAAAGAAATTAATCCTTTTTTGTCGTCAAAAGATAAATCTGTTACAACTCGTTCCATGTCTTTAATTGTATCTACGATAAAATCTGGGTGTTTTTGCTGGAACATAAAGAGCTGAAAACCGAAAGACGAATCTGCAACTCCCGGGCAATAAATTGGAATATTATTTTTTGCAGCTTGGTATAGAATTGAATTTTCGTCTTTAATTAATAAGCCAATTTCGTAGAGTAGTTCCGAAACTGGAAGTCGTTTTTTTGTTATATAAATTTTTGTCAGATATTCATTCATTTTATCTTCAAATTTCATATAGGATTCGCTTCGTATTATTAGATTGCCAACTCGGTTCTCGCCTCGTTCGTGAAGGGCGGTATCATCTGCATAGAAATTTGAAATTTCAAAATTCTCTCCGAAAGATTTCATAATATCTTCCTCAATTGCCCCCGATGTTGTCACAAGGATGTTTGGAATTTTTAGTTTACACAATTGCGCAAAGAAACCCCGAAGTCCCGATGTCACCATATTAGAAGTGAATGTCAGAAAAACTTTTGCACCGGAGCGTTTCATTTTCAAAACAACTTTTGTTGCTTCATTTAATTCTATCGCCTGATATCCGAGATTTCCAAATGAGTCGACCAATTCTTCAACGGTCATATTGGGTTTCCATAAAAAATCTTTAACTTTTTTCATAGTAATTTGAGAAATTTAGAGAGTAGTGACTAGGATTCTAGTAAGTGCTGATTGGAATTGCTAAATTCATAATTGTTATAAAATTATTGAGTTTTTAAGGGTTTTGATGGGATTTTTTATCAGTGGGTATTCTGATGAGCTAGGAGTTTTTATATTTTTTAGAATAAAATGCCCGTAGGTTTTCTTCTCTTTGATAAGGATTTTTGACGAGCGAAGATCTTTTGTCTATTATTGTCTTTATTGTTCCTAATGGTATTTGTCTAAATGTGAACTTTGTATCTCTTGTTGGAATTTTTTTAAAATCTACAAAATTTTGAAGATCCTGTTTTAATGTTCCTCTATCCTGTTTATTTGTACGGAAGTATAGTTGTCGGAAATATTCAGATACTGCACAGGTTCCCTTAATTTGTTTATAAAACCATCTTTGTGAAGAGTGAACATTTTCCATTGGTAAGTTTGCACTTGCTCCTGTAAAATCAACAATTGTTCCCATATCTATCAAATCATATTGCCCATCTTTTCTATATTCTATATCAAATACATCTCTGAATTTTTTATTTCTACACAATTTTCTGAATCTTCCATTAATATAATATCCTACTATCTCATCTTGTCCCCCTGGCATAAATAATTCTGCATCTTTCTCTGAAGTGTCTATATAGTCGCCTGTTAATCCTCCATATATTTTAGAATGACGACCTTGAGCTGATTCTATATAACCTTGTTTTGTATATGTTTGCGGTAAAAAAGCTGATAAACATATAGAGATATCATCCCCAACCCCTAATCCTTTTTCACTTCTTATATATTGTACTGAAAATTCAGGATTTTGTAATAAATTTGTAACATTAGGATTAGCTTTTATTTCGTCCCATGTGTATTCCCCTTCTGCAATCTTTTCTAAATTAAAAGTTTTATTTTTGATAATACCTAATTTTAATAATATATCAATTCTATCCTCAGAATTAACAAAATTTAAAATTTTAAATATTCCCTGATATTTCATTTCTGAAAGATGGTGAATATCTATCCCATGTTTTTTTAATTTTGAGGTAACTGTTAAATAACTTTCTCCTCCCCCCATCGGGTATCCATATTTATTATAGAATGACTTTCTTATTATTGGCAGATTGTCCATTAGAGTTGTAAATCTAAGTCCCCTTGAATTTTCTAATATATCGATTGGGGTTCCCTCTAATGAAGCAAATCCGTTTAATGGTGTTCCATCCCTATTTTTAAGTTGAATAATGCTAGATTTTGAATTTATATTATTTAGATTTTGTTTTGCATAATCACACCAATCCTCCATACAATATACTATGTTGTCGATAGTTGCTTGACTTGTTTTTTGAAAAT
>CBDVEE010000051.1:0-4342 GCA_965372925.1 uncultured archaeon | reverse complement strand
TATGATTTTATTAATGCAGGATTTAAAAATGTATATCGAAATTTAAATAAATCCCAATGGGAACTCTTTAGTTCTAATGGTTTAATATTAAATGCAAACGATTATTTAGAAAAATTAAAAACAAAAAAAATATTAATTATTCATGGCACAGAAGACATTTCAATAAACTATAATCAGTCTAAGCAGTTTTATTTTATATTAAAGAATTTAGGAGGTGATATTGATTATGTGGAGACAAAAGATAATCATAGCAATATCAAATTAAATTCTTTTGGAACACTAATTTCTTGGATTAAAAAATGAAAACTTATATCATTGCCAATCCTCCTTGCGGAATTTACAAAGGCGATTTACCATTGGGGTATGCATATTATCAAACATTATTAGATATTCATTCAAGATTTTTAAAAGAATCGAAAGGATTGGAAGTTCTTTGTCCAAAATATAGTTTAAATGCATTAGGCAAAAGAGCAGAAAATTTAAATTTAAATGGGACAATTGATGATTTAGATAGGCATGTTAATGAGTGGATTAAAAAAGGAAATTTAAGAGATAAAATGAATTTTTCTTTTTCAGGGAATATTCTAGATACTTCTAAGAAATCAATTGAACAAGCAACAGAAATTTTTAGAAAATTGTATGAAATGGAGTATTCATTTCAAAAAGAAGGTACATTTTATTTGGATGTAAAAAAAATTAGAGAAAATTTTGATTTAGAAGGAATTTCTCAAGATATAAATTTTTTTTCGAACAGGAGTAGAAATGAATTCACAAGGGTTGTTAGGACTTTGTCTAAACCAGTCAGAAT
Organism: uncultured archaeon; assembly: GCA_965372925.1. Lineage (GTDB taxonomy): Archaea > Nanobdellota > Nanobdellia > Pacearchaeales > GW2011-AR1 > JAGVXH01. The sequence continues at coordinate 3,534 of CBDVEE010000051.1, read as the reverse complement.
TACAAAAGAAAGAAAATATTCTGTTTCAAATCCCTTTGGAGGGGAGGGAATTTCTCCAATCTTTGGAGTTTCTAATTTATTTGAAGGGCATTTTGATAAGGAAATAGATTTTATGGCCTCTTCAGAAGGAGAATTAACAAGATATTTGATGTTAAGGTTTTTATGTCAAGTTCCAATTTCAAAAAGTCTTCCAATGAAAAATATTTTGGTTTATAATTATATTAATCCTGAGGGAGGGTTTAATAATTGGGAAATGAATAAGCTTACTTCTGATGGAGTTAGTTCAGATTCATTAAGGTATTCGTTTGCAAAATGTTTTTCATTATCTGAACAAAAAACAGAATTAAAAAGAGATTTACTTAAAGGTGGAAAAAAATTAGTTTATCTTACTGGAAATTTGAAAAACTTATTCTTAAAAGATGGATTTAGTTTTGAAGGATTTCAAAACGCTCGTGACTAAGTTTATGTAAAAAGAATGGAAAATTTTAAATATCCTCAAGTACTGGGAGATTTGGAAAGAAAATTAAAGGAAGTAAGTAATGATGTTAATGCTTCAAGGGATAAAGGAGATTTTGATATTCAGAGAAAAAATTTATTTTCCAGATATTTAATACTTGTAAACGAACTAACACCATTTTTACCATTTATTTCCCAAAAAGTAATAAATGACCTATCAATTAAATAAGTTTATAAAAATAAACAAACATAAAATAATATGGCAGATAAAAATATAGTAATTGTAACTGATTGTAAGGATATTGCCTTAGAACAAATCAAAGCTAGATTAATCTCTATTCTATCAAATGATAAAATAAATTTCTTTAATTTAATTACTAATCCTTTTCAAATAAATAATGGTTTGTTTCTATCTAAATTAATTTCTGAAGAAGTCCCTCATGGAAAAAACACTTTATTCTTAGCAATTGTTAATCCATTAAAAATAAAACCCAAAAGAATTTTTGGAAAATTAAAAAATGGAACTTGGTTCGTAGGTGCAGATACAGGAATATTCTCCTTGCTTTTTAAGGAATTTGGAATTAAAGAAATATATGAAGGAAAAAATCAAAAACATTATCCTTTTGGAGGATTGCATATGCACACTGTTATTGCGGGAAATCTTCTTTTGGGAATAAGTGAAGAAGAACTGGGAAATCCCCTCAATGAAATCGATATCCTCAAAAAAATGCCCTCTCAAGGGGAAGTCCTCCATATAGATAATTTTGGTTTAATAAAAATTTGGGCTAGGATGAGAGATTTTGATTTTGCAGAGGGAGATAAATTAAGGATTAAAGCCATCAATACAAATAGAACTTTTGAAGGAACCTTTTCTAATAGAATGATGAATTATGAAGATAATGCGTTGATTGTTTACCCTGGAAGTTCTTTTCTTGACAAATCAAAATTTGAGAACCTTGAAGAATATAGGAAGTCTGGATTAATTGAAATTGGCTTAGTCAGAAATACAAATTCTGCAAAAGAATTAGGAATTAATCTTGGAGATATTATTGAAATTAAAAAACTAAGCTAAACCTTCTTTTTAGAAAAAAGAAGGCAAAAAGACGGAAATCCCTATTTTCTTTTTTTAGAAAAAAAAGAAACAAAAAAGCGCGCGTCTCTCTAATACATAGCCCACCCCAAAAAATATTATTTCAGATTAATACAAACGGCATTCTCAAAAACTTTGATTTTTTGCCTTCGGCATCGTTGCACTAAAAATCAATCCTTCGGAGAAACTAACAGCAGATTAAGCGGTTCCAAAACCTTGTAGGTTTTTCCACCCATATTTTTCCTTCGGAAAAACACTCGGGGTCGTTTCATTCCGCCCGAGCCCTACGGGTCGCTTAATCGCGATGTTATCTACGCCTTTTTAATTTTCCCCTTTTTCTTCGTAATATCAACAAACCTTTTCCCGACTCTCTTCGTCACCTTGTCCAACTTCCCATCCAAAAGCCAATAAACAACATCAGCATACTCTTCGGCTAAATTAGGGTCGTGAGTAACCATAATAACAGTTTTCCCCTGTTTATTCAACTTTTCCAAAAATTCCATAACAATCGTCCCAGTCTTAGTATCCAAATTCCCAGTTGGCTCATCCGCCAAAATAACCTCAGGGTCATTCGCTAAACTCCGAGCAATCGCAACCCTCTGCATCTCTCCGCCAGAAATTTCTCCGGGGTAATGGTCCATCCTATCTCCCAAACCAACCAACTTCAAAAGTTCTTCCGCCCTATCCGTTCTCTCCTCAATATCTGTCCCTTGAAACATCATCGGCAACATAACATTTTCCTTCACCGTCAAATTAGGAATCAAATTAAACGACTGAAAAATAAACCCAATCTTCCTCCCCCTAATTTGCGCCAAGTCAGATTCGTCCAGTTCCGAAATATCACCACCATCCAGATAAATCGCACCATGAGTAGGCATATCTAAACTCCCTACCAAATTCATAGCAGTACTTTTCCCGCTTCCCGAGGGCCCCATAATCGCCACAAACTCCCCTTCAAAAACCTTAAACTCCAAATGACTAAGAGCCTTCACAACAGAATCCCCCATCGGATAATGCCTCGAAACATCTCGCAATCGAATTATCTCCCTCCCTCTTTTTACCATAAATTATCTACGCCAATATCTTATTTAAATTTACCTAACATAAACTTTATAAACTAAAATTTCACTATTCAATTATGATAATTCCGATAAGATGTTTTAGTTGCGGGAAACCAATAGCACATTTGTATCCAAAATACAAAAAGTTAGTCGAAGAAGGAAGCTCTCGAAAAAAAACACTAGACGAATTAGGCATTAAAAGATATTGTTGCAGGGCACAGATTCTAGGACAGACAGACACTCTTGAATTGGTTAATAAGTTTAAGAAGTTTTGATTATAAAAATATAAAATAATTAGGTAATTCTTAATACTTGCAGATAGTATGCGATGGCTAGGATTATCCAAGGGAACAGATAATCTGAGATTAGTTGCATTCTTTTCCGGTCTATCCTAAACCCAACTTTCTCTAGAATAAATGAATAAAATGTCATCTCCCCATGATTCTTGGTTCTGAAATTTATCTTCGTAAAAAAGTCTTCCTTAAATATAATCAGCTGTAAATAGTAAACAAAAATTCCAGTTAAAACTATTTTCCAGTTAAGCCAGAATGGGGTGCTCCACACCAATAGAATCAACAAAAACTGTATCCATAAGCTAATTTTGGAGTTAGTAACCTTCATAATTTTACTAAGAATATCCGGTTTAATAATCTTTCTAATAAAGAAAATAAACAGACAGCTCCGTGTGTTCCCATCAAAGACAGTACAAACACGAACGCATCAAGCTTAACTTCTGAGTTCGGAATGGGATCAGGTGTAACCAAGATACTATGGCCGTCTAAAATTCTAACAAATTTATGCTTTATAAAACTTACGCCCGGAACAGGACTTAGCTCACCAGAGCACCTACTGGGTGAACCTCAGGTTCAAGAACGCCCTTGGCAGGACTTGAACCTGCGACATCTTCCTTAGGAGGGAAGCACTCTA
>CBDVEE010000050.1:0-4351 GCA_965372925.1 uncultured archaeon | reverse complement strand
CTCACCAGAGATACCTACTGGGTAAAAACCTTGGTTTTTAAAAGTTTAACCAAAACTTTAAAAACCAAATTCCGCCCATATATCTATGGAAATTAAGATTCTAAAAGATGAGAAAAATGAATTGGATGTGGAGTTATCCAGCCTGACGATAGCAGAAGTTCTTAGAGTTTATTTAAATAAAGAGGGCGCAAAATTAGCGGTTTGGAAACGAGAACATCCAACAAAAAATCCGGTTCTACATATAGAAGCAGAGAGCCCCAAAAAACTCTTGAAAAAAGCAATCGCAACACTTGAGAAAGAAATCGATAAAATAGTAGACGAGTTTAAAAAAGCAAAATAATTCTAATACAATAATCTTTTTAATGAAAAAAGAATTCACATAACAATGAAAGAATATTTAATAAACATATTGAAACGCCCGGAAATTTTCCGCAGAGGAGGCAACTTTACTCTTAGAGATGGGACTCAATCAGATTTTTACATAGACGTAAAAACAGCTTATGGAATTGTGGGATTCAAAAAAAAAGCATCAATGGAACTAAATAAAATTATAGACAAAGAAGCAACTTGCATTGTCGCAATGGGAATGGGTGGGAGATCATTGGCAGCAGTTTATGGAGAACTTTATGATATACCATTATGTGAAATAAGAGACAGCCCAAAAGGCAGAGGTACAGAATCACAAATTGAAGCATACATCCCAACAGAAAAAGACAAAGTAGTAATTATCGACGACGTATACAATTTAGGTTCAAGCCTCATGGATACAGAAGTAATTTTACAAACTACTGGGGCAAAAATAATACAAGGATGTGTAATTTTGGCCCGTAACGAACCAGATATATATTTTCCAGTAAAATCTATTTTAAAATTAGAGGATTTATTATAATGGATCAAACAAAAATTTCTACAGGTTCATCTGACCTAAATAGATTTCTTCTCGGCGGATACGAAACGGATATTATTACGACACTCTATGGTCCGGGTGGTTCGGGCAAATCAAACTTATGCATAATAGTCGCAGTCTCCCAAGCATACCAAGGAAACAAAATAATTTTCGTAGATACCGAAGGAGGATTTTCCACAGACCGATTCAAACAAATTTGTCAGGGAACGAAAGAAGAAGTAGAAACAGCATTGCAAAATATTTTACTCCTAAAGCCAACGTCCTTTGAAGAACAAGAAGCTGACTTTCAAAAATTATTAACTCACATAAAAAAAGAAAACATATCGCTGATTATTATTGACTCAATAGCAATGCTTTACCGACTTGAACTTGGGGATGCGATAACCTCAAAAGATAGTGAGAAAATTTCCGAGGTGAACAGAAAGCTCGCAAAACAATTAAGGTCACTGAACGAAATTGCCAGAAAACAAAATATCCCAATTATAGTAACCAATCAAGTATATGCGTCGTTTACCCAAAACTCCGAAGACAAAAACTTCGAAAGACAAGTTTCAATGGTTGGCGGCGACCTTTTAAAATATTGGAGCAAATGTTTAATTGAACTCAAAAACTATGGCGGCAAAAGAAAAATTATTTTAAAAAAACACAGAAGTTTACCTGTCAAAGAATTAGCTTTTGAAATTATTGGGGCAGGGATTAGGAAGAGAGGAATTTTTTAAATTTCCCTACTTCTCCTCCCCCTTCCCCTTATCCACAATTTTCCCGTCTACTATTTCAACTTCACCACTCGCCAACTTTATTTTAAATTCAGCCTTCTTTTTTTGCAACTCTTCATTTGTCGGACATTCAGGATTAAAACAGAATTTCCATGGTGCTCTGCCTTTCTTAAATGCGACAACCATCGGAAACCCACATTCAGGACACATTTCCAATTCCTCAAACTTCCCCTTCTCTTCCGACGCTCCGACAGGGTCTGCCCCAACCAATAATTTTAAATTCGTGAGGGTGCCCCGAACACCGATACTTCGCGTCCTTGCCGGCTTCATCATTCCTCTGGGTGGCAAAGAATAAGTCGTCTTACAATCAGGGTAAGCGTCGCACGAAACAAAATATCTCGAAAATCTCTTCCCGTACATAATCCGCAATTTCCCCTTATGACAAACAGGACACTCCGACATTGTATTCGCTTCTTTTTCCTGCTCCCACACAACCGCATTCGCATCAGCCAGACTTTTTCCCATCGCATCCAGATTCTTAGTCATCCCCTTCGCAATTTTCGTTACCGATTTCTTCGCCTTATCCAAAATCTTTTTTTCCTTTTTCTCCAAATCTTTCTTTCCCTTCAACCCCTCGATTTTTTCCAACTCTTCAGTCATCTCTCTCGTCAACTCTTCATCTAAAATAATGGGAGCATACTTCCCGAGCGTTTCAACCATTTTCATTCCAAGCTCCGTAACTTCAATACTTTTTTCTCTGACATATCCACGCGAATACAAAGTCTCAACAATTGCCGCCCGAGTTGCCTTTGTTCCAAGTCCCCGCTTTTCCAATTCTTTAACCAACGAAGCAGCAGAATACCGACGAGGTGGCTTAGTTTCTTTCTCTTCCGTTCGAATTTCCAGAACATCGACATCGCCATCTACAGTAGGCACTTTCGATTCCTTAATTGAAGAAGGATAAACATTCATCCAACCTTTCTCTTTAATCTGCACGCCTCTTGTTTTAAAATCCAAACCATTAACAATAACTTTAATATTTTTATTTTCAACCTTCGCCGAATCGCAAAAACACGCGATAAATCTTTTCACAATCAAATCATAAATTTTTTTATCCCTTTCAGCAATTTTTTTAGTTTCGCCTGTAGGATAAATCGCAGGATGTGCCGGGTCGGTCTTTTCCCCCTCGGTCGGTTTTGCATTAACAGTATACTTAACTTTCGATGTCCATTTTTTCAATCGTTTCAAAATTTTCCCGTAACCGATAGATTTGTCATACTTCTGACTTGAAGTTCTTGGATATGAAATAAGTCCAGAGAGATAAAGATTCTGTGCCACCTTCATGGTCTGCGAAGGGGTATACCCACAATTTTTATAAGCCTCAGTTTGCAAAGTTGTCAAATCAAAAGGCACAGGCGGAGCAACGACATCTTCTTTAATTATTGTAGAAGCAACTCCACTTTTCCTCTGCAAATGCTTAAACTTTAACAACTCACCTTTATTAAAAATATCTTTCGGATGCTTAACCTCAACCTTCTGATTTTTAATATCTTTCACCTGCAAAAACACCTGCCAATATGGTTCCGACTTAAAATCCATAATCTCTTTCTCTTTATCTGCAACAATTTTCAACGCAGGACCTTGCACCCGACCAATCGACAAAATCCTGAAAGTCCCAGTTGAAGACAGCGCTTTCATCAAACCTCTCGACAAGTTAATTCCATAGAACCAATCAATATAATGACGAGTTTCTCCCGCCGTGGCTGCACCCCAATTTAGCGTCGGTAACAAATTATCAAACGATTCATCCAACGCTTCTTTAGTCAACAAAGAAAATTTCATCCTCTTTGCATCCCTTTGTTTACAAACAAATCGCACAACATTCCAACCGATAACCTCACCCTCAACATCAAAGTCCGTTGCAACAATAAACTCATCAGCATCCTTTGCTAACTTTTTCAAGACATTCAAATACTTTTTTGTAAAAGCACTTCTTCCTTTTTGATGCGCTGGTTGCCACTCAACTTCAAAATTCGGGAACGGTCCCCTTTTCGCAATCTGCTGAATTCCAAACAAATGCCCAACCGCACACCCAATAATATACCTTCGTTTCCCTTTGTAAAATTCATAATATGAAACTTTATCCTTATTAGTAATTTTCTCGTCCGTCGCTCCGCTTAGCGCTGCCGCAATTTTTTCCGCCGCCGCCGGCTTTTCCGTAATAATTAGGGTTGTATTTTTATCTTTTTTAATTACCATTATATATTATCTAAAGGAGACTTTATATTTTTAATTGATGCCTGTGAAATATGGGTATAAATCTGAGTTGTCTTAATATCAGAATGTCCAAGAAGTTTTTGTATAATTCTAATATCAACCCCATTCTACAAAAGTTTTTAAAGCGGTAGAGATTAAGAATAGTATGAAAAAGAATGTAGTTCTTGTAGGAGTTATCGCAATTATTATTTTAGCAGGAGTTTTATTTATTATTTTTAATAAAGATAGTTCAAGTTATAGCCAAGACTCCTTAGCAAGTTATAGCCAAGACTCCTTAGCAAGTAAAAATAGTAAACAAATACAAAAAGCAAGTGAAGAAGATCGATTTGCCGCTTATAGTGCAGAACTTGCTTGTTTTTTCTTTGATTTTGATTTACAGGGAGATACTGCAAATTTAAGTGATATGATAAAAAAGATATTTGAATTAAATGATAAATATGGTTTTACCGAA
>CBDVEE010000049.1:0-4408 GCA_965372925.1 uncultured archaeon | reverse complement strand
TCAAATTATGATAATAAAGGGTATCTTCGGAAAGATTATAATTAACGTTCGAAGCATTCTCTGTCCAACTAATAGCCCCAACAAACACCATCATCCCGACGACCAACAACCCAAACATCAAAACCCAACTTTCCCCTTTCCCCGTCGGTAGTCGGCTCTCCCCTCTAAGTTCTAAGAGCGAAGCGGTCTCAGTTCTGAGTTCTGAAAAAACCTTGCGTTTTTTCATTCCCCATCCACCTCCACAACCATCTTCTTCTTATTAACATCAAAACGAATTTTTATCTTCTGCTTCACCTTCAAATCCAAAGTATCCACAATCGCCTTCGGTATCTTAATCCGATGACCCGTCTGAATACTATTATCCTTAAAAATTATTTCCGCCATACCCTTTACAAATACTATAACACCCCTTTCATTATACTTGATAGAGGTTTTGAAAAGTATTTAAAGTTAACGCTCATTCTCTTCTATATTTCCAAATTTTATACACCTTAACCAAAATTATTATAATAATAACAAATAACAAAACCCACAATATAATAACAAAATTAGAAATATCCATTGACATTTCTTTCTCGCAAAGATAAGGACACGGACCGCCACAATCAATACCAGTTTCTCCCTGATTCTGCATACCATCTGAACAAGTCGGACACGGAGGACACGGACCGCCACAATCTACAAACAACTCACAAGCCCCGCTGTGACAATTAGTAATACCGTCACTACAACTCGGTTTTTCAGTATAATAACAAACCTGCGACTCCGACGGCTTAGGCACCCTCACCTCAAAATTATTACAATCATTAATATCAATACACGTAGTCACCTGAAAACCGCAAAATCTTTTATCAAAATTATTCTGTGCACAAATTTCCTTTAGCGAAGTATAATCTTCAGGAGATAACGCCCCCGCATTAAAAGACCGCTTAACATTCTGGCAAACTTTCCAATCCTCACACTCCCAATCTTCAAAACACCAAGGAGTTCCGCCACCTCCCCCTCCTCCGCTACTTGGTATAACCTCAGGACACTCCACCATCAAAACGTTTATGCCCCAAACATGCGAATCATTAGCCAACCCATCGCTTGTAATAATCTCGACAGTATGTAACCCTTCAACGCCACAACCAAAAGAATAACTAAAACTGTCATTTGACATATTTTCATTATGTTCTCTTAACACTCCGTCGACATACCAATCAATATCAGGAATCGTGCCATCCGCATCATAAACGCTAACATTGAAAAAAGCACTCGTCGTTCCTCCCATGGAAAAATTTTCAGAAGGATAATAATCTATAATTTGCGGAGCACGATTATCGTCAGTAACAGTCAGAGTAAAATCGTCACAGACCGAATTTGCATCGGAACTATTATATAAACAAATACTGAAATTTTCATGAGTTACTTCTAATACATTATCCTCAACACAAACCCGCAAGGAAAAAATACTCCCATTATCCTCTATAACCGGAGTATAATTCATAATCCCCGTCGAACTATTAATCTCAAATACATTACTTATACCTTCAAAACTTAAATTAAATTCTAAATTACCATCTTCCGTTTCTCCATCCTCAATATCAGTAACATTAACCTGATGATAAAAAGTAGAATTCTCTCCCTGTAAATAAACAGTCTGAGCACCAAGTCCATTATTAATAACCGGAATATTATTTATTTCAATAATCGTTATATTCACGTCAGCACTATCAACATCAAGTAATTCATCCCAAACCGAAATAGTCCTCTCATATGTCTTAGAAACTCCCCCCACCCCTCCGGCATCATCCTTATCTAACTTGCCAGAAATTATATTAAAAAAAGTCGTGCTATTCCCATCATAACTTACATAACGCTCAAAAAATGGATTCGGATAAGAAATACTGGAATACAATATCTCTTCATCTATATCAGTTGCATTATACTGATAAAAAAAATTCTCACCCTCACACCCAAAAATCTCATCAGGAATATCACCGAGTTCCGGTTCCGAATTATTAACATTCACATAAAATATAACATTTTTCTCAAGCCAACCCACATCCACCTCATGAGCCTTAACAATCAATAAATTCTCCCACCTAACTGCGCTAATGGAACTATTAGGAGTAAAAAGTGTATCTTCCTCAATATAAATATTATGCCTCAAATCATAAAGAGAATACTTCCACTCATCCACTGGAACATTCGCCGAAACATTTAATGCAATAATGTACGGCACACCTTTTTCAAAATCATAACTCTGATTCAACGGAGAATGAATAATAATTTCAGAAGGTACCTCCCCAATAGAAATATTAACAACTCCCTCCTCGGTCACCTGTCCAGTCAATATAACCGGAGACGACAGCACATCTAAATAATAAAACAAGCCAAAACTCAAACAACTAAATCCCACCAAAAACAAAACTATCGTAAATATAAAATCGTCTCTCTTCACCATTAAATAACGAACAATCCTTAATATAAAAACCTATTTCCCTTCTTGCTCTTTTTTGTATTCTTAACAAAAACCGAAACTCTCCAAATCACAAATGCCAAAATAATAAAAACAGCCAAAATAACTCCCCAATAAACATAATCAAAACCAGGCTCTACTTTTAATTTTATAATCTTAGATATTTTCTCTCCCTTATAATACACAGTTATCTCCGCATCCACCTCCTCAACATCAATCCCCTGAGTGTTCAAAAATCCCCCTACCTTTTTAGTCTGCCAAGATTCCAAATCGACACTAGGTGTAGAAAAAATAGAATCATTAAATCCAATAATGGAAACCTCAACATACAAATCATCTATATCATTATTCCATAAACTTTCCACCTCAACCTCAAACCGCGCAATCTGTCCCGCCTTGACCTCATCAGTATAATTCAAAATTTCAACCAACAACTCCCCTATACGAAATATATTATTTGCACGCGCCACCTCGTCTTCATAATTCACAAAAGCAACAGCATAATAATCGCCCGCCGAATAATTTGAACTATTCAACAAAAAATTAAACTCCTTAAACTCTCCCGAAGCAACTTCCTCAGAATCTATTTCAATAGTTTTAATCACCCTATCTCCCTTATAAATTTCAATTTTCGGCTCAATCAAAACAGACTCCTCTCCTAGACTAAATATTTTCAAGTTTAAACTAGCATCCTCTCCAATATTAATATTCGGCACACCCATCTCTAATGCAATCCATTTTTTAGGATAAGGAACATTCACTTTAATAATACCAACCACATCTCCCGCAACAATTTTAATATTATTAACACCCGGACTATCTGCCTGCGACGGCAATTTTAAAGAAGCGACAACACTCTCACTATCAGAAATCTTTTTTTTGTCCAAACTAACATACTTTGCCAAAATCCCCTCGACAAACAAATCAGTCGCATCATTATCCAAAACAAAACTAAAAACAAATTCCTGACTAAGTCCCGGACTAAAATCAACACTATAACTCCCCGGACTAACTCCCGAAATTGCAACAGCACTACTAGACAAAAAAATCAAAGCCACAAAAAACACGATCACCTTCATAATATTATTAAACAGATGGATTATATAAAATTACCTCTTACTTTTTAATTTAAATCATTAATTATTTTATTAATCTGTTTTTCCAATTTGGGCAACTCTTTCTTAACAATATCCCAAACAATATCCAAGTCTACACCAAAATAATGATGAATCATATTATCCCTCGTTCCAACCATTTCTTTCCATGGAATATCTATATAATTATTTTTAAAAGAATCTGAAAGATTTTTAACAGCCTCGCCAATTATTTCTATTCTCCTAATAGTAGCATCTTTAACATCTTTATTTTTTTCAAACTCCTTTTTGGAAAGATTTTTTGTAGATTCTTTTATATCATTAATTGCACCTAAAATATGTTCTAAAAAAATCGAAGAGTCTTTTCTCATATTATTCTTACCTCTTCTTTCAATATTCTTTTTCTTAATAATGGATGAATCGCCCTATAACTTAACAAATCTACTTTTCTCTTTAATTTATCCTCAAGTTCAAACTGAATCCCTACAAATCCAAAACCAATACCTTTTGGAGGCTGTACTAATATATCAATATCACTATTCCTATTTTGTTCTCCCCGAGCATAAGAACCAAATATACCAGCTCTAACTATATTGTTTTTCTTTAATATCTTTATAATCTTCGATTTTAGTTTTTCTATTTCCATTGTTTTATTTTAATTTTCATTCTTTTTAATCTCTTTTAACAAATAAACAAATTATATAAAACTAACTGAAATCTATTTTTTCAGCCTCTTTCTTAATAATAAAAACCATAACAAATTAATTAATACAAGCACAACAATAACAATTATTAAAATAGTTATCAAATTATTCGACTCTCCTGCAGACTCGGCGGAAATAACATAACC
>CBDVEE010000048.1:0-4766 GCA_965372925.1 uncultured archaeon | reverse complement strand
AATATATTTTAAAAAAATCAAGCCCAAGACTACGTGCTTATATTCCCCAGCATCAATATTGCTCCGAAGTTTATCCGCTGCCATCCAAAGTTTTTTTTAAAAACCAAGATTTGCTCCGTTATTTGTCATACTAATCCAAGAATTTTTATGATTTTAAGTTTATCTGTCTTCCCAATCCAAAACCCGATACTCCACACTCCTCCCATCCTCTATAGCTCTTCTAATTCCTTGCCTCATTCCGTCACTAATCCCTAAATCCGTATATACAATCGTAGTCTCCGCAACTTTCACCCACGCCAAACCCGCTTCAATTCCCAGCTTTCTTTCTTCAGAATTCTTATCATCCAAAACTCCCGGCTGAGTATAAAGCAAATGCGAAGCGAAAGGATACTCTCCCCGCAAAAAACAGTCTCTCAAACAGGCTCGGGCATATCTAATATTTCTTTCAACTTCTTCCTCAGTTTCCCCAGCATAAGGACTTTCAACAACCACTAACCTACTCATTTTCAACATCCTCTCGCTTACTTAAACTAAATCTAAAATCCTTAACTCTCTCAACACAATCACAAATTTCCTTATCTGTAACCTCTCCCTTAATTATATGAGAATTAAGCCTAACACTACACAACATAGAATAAGTTTCCCACAAACCCTTGTCCTTTAATATCTTAATAAAATTCTCCTTATCCTCAGGCATTAAACACTTATCAAATTCCTTAACAGAACATTTCTTATTTGAGCCATAAACAACATCAATATTAAACTGCTTAACATAATTAATTAATTTTCCTTTCAATTCTTCATCTTTCTTTTTCAGTTCCCCTAATTTCATTTTAACTTCCGAATATTCATCAACTAACCTAACTCCATCATCTTTCTTAAATTCCTCAATAGTTTTTTCTTCAAGTTCTAATTCATGTTTAAAACTCGGGCATATTCCTTTGTAAACACAATAATTACAAAGCCCTGTTTGATTTCTCGGAAACTCCGTCGCCGACTCAATCTCTTTAATTTTATCGCAGACATCCTGCTGAAGTTTTTCTAATTGCTCGTCGGTTCTTTCGGAAACCGCATCCTTATTGAAAGCCAACATGTGCCAGACTAACTTAACAGACTTAGCGTCCTTGAATTTGTCTTTAACCCAAATAGAATAAAGAGCAAGCTGTCTGTCAGCATCCGCTTCCTCTTGGTCTTTCATTCGGGCATTCGTTTTATAATCGCAAACATAATAATTCCCGTCGTCGTCACAAGCCAACTTATCAATTCTAACATGCCACTGATTCCCGTCGGGCAAAGTCATTCGGTCGGTTGTTTCCAATCCTAAAATCGTCAGTTGGTCGAATGGCTTGTGTTTGTCATAATAATTCTCAATGAACTTTACACCCATTTTTTTGTAATTTTCCGCCGTCAGTCCCTGGTCTGCTTTTGCTATTAAAATGTCGTCAGAATATTCTTTTTCCCATAAATCTTTGTAAAATTTTAAGAGTTCTTCTTTTGAATCATCTTTCATAAATTTTTTATCTTTGTAAAGTTTTTCGAGAGTCTGATGAACCAAATCTCCCATAAAACATTCTATTGTTGTCGGAACGTCTACCTTAATTTTGTCGATGTATCTGAGTTTATACTGATAGGGACAGTTTTCAAAAGTACTTAAACGAGAGTGTGAATAAGTTGTCATAATATTCAAACCAAGAACTAACTTATAAAATTATCTCTCAGCATCTATAACTTATCTTTATTATTTTCACCTTTCCCAAAAGGGTTTCCGAACTTCCGAATATTCTCAATCATTTTTTCATTTGATTTTAGACCCTTTCCCATCAACACCATCGCCTCTCGTACCTTTCTAACCGCATCGCAAACTTTTACTCCCAACGGACATTTTTGCTCACACCCCTTACATAAAGTACATTCAAATATAACTTTATCCATTATCTTATCCGAAAGAAGAATCCCCTTTCCCCTCGCTGAAACTCGCTCTTCTTTCAAAACTTTAAACACAGGACAAAGTGCCTTGCACATCCCACACTGAATGCACGAATCAAAAATCTCACTCGCCTCTTCCATCAAATTCGCCGATTCTATCTTGTCAGTTTCACTTGGCTTTTTCTTTACCATTATATCCTCCAAAACATTTAACCAAATCAGCTTTTTTCAAAATCCAAAACCTGAATTCTCCCTGTAATAATTCTCTCGCATAGCCCCTCAAAACAGAAACCGTCAAAACTTCCTTCCCAGCTTTCTTGATAACCCTCATAACAGGAACAAAATCAGAATCACCTGAAATCAAAACACAACAATCGCACACATTCTCAACCAAACTTTTCCTCATCATATCCGTCGCAATCATAACATCAACACCCTTTTCAACTCTCAACATTTTCCCACTTACACGAATTTTTTTTAACTTATTTGTATTCACAACCAATCCCTTCTTTTTCAGTTTAGCCAAAAAAACCATATGCTTATAATAATTATCCTCGCCCAAATCAATATCTGGTGTAGAATTATAATATCTAATATTGATAATATCTAAATCAAAATTTTCAGCAATCATATTAGATAAATTCTCAAAATCAATAGCCCGTGGTTTGCCAACAAGACGCTTAGCACCATGATACCAATTATTGCCATCGATAAAAACAATAGCTTTCTTTTTAACCATTTTAGAAAATAAAGACTCCCGGCATTCCTTTCGTCATACCGGGGAAGTAATGTTTATCCCAACCCTCCAATATATTTAAATCTTTCCATTATATCACCTTCCCCACATTGAATTTATTTAAAGGGTCTGTTCGCTTTTTCACATTAATTAAAATTTTCTTGTCACTCATCTCAACAAATTCTTTTTTCAAAATTCCAATACCATGTTCTCCCGAAATTTGTCCCCCAAGTCTTTTCACTAATTTCATCATTTCTGGAATATATTTCTTCTGCTCTTCGTTAAATCTCGGATGAAAAATTCCAACGCCAATATGACCAAAAACAGGAATATTCCTTTCTACTATCCATACAAACAGTTACCCTGACCTGTCAAGTAAAACTTTCGGATCTTCCAAGTAGATATATCCTTCCTCAATCATTGTACTTTCCATTTTTCCTCTCAATGCTAAAAGTTTCTCATATTCCTTGTCAGATAATTTCCCTAAACCATCTTCATATTCAACAATTAAATGATAATTACTTCCAAGACCAATTTTTTCAGAAATTATCTTTCCTAAAAATTCAATCATCGAAACATTTGAATCTCTTTTTAATTCTCTAACAATCGAAATAATTTCATCATAATTTTCAATACTCACCAAACTTCCTGTTCTTTTTTTCTTTGGCGATAATTTCAAACATGCCCGAACAATGACTCCTGTAATTCCTTCCATTCCGGAATAATCACTTAACTCAGTAATTCCTTTTTTGTGCAATTTTCCCTCATCATCAACAATCTCAATCCATCTCACCCAATTTGAAGTTTTTCCATATTTAATCGTACGACTTCCAACAGCGTCGGTAGCAATCATTCCCCCAATGGTGCAAACAGCGTGACTAAAGGGACTGACTGGAAATTCCAAATTATGCTCTGAAACATAATCTTGCAAGTCGTCCAAAATTACTCCTGCTTCAACTTCAACGATTTTTTGTTCAATATTAAATCCTGAAATTTTGTCCATTTTGGATATATCTAAAACAACATCCAAACCATTTTGCGGAACACACCCTCCAGCTAAACCTGTTCCAGCTCCACGAACGACAATTCTATTTGTTTTTGTAATAATCCCACGAACTTCCGCAACACTCTTTGGGAAAACAACATCTAACGCATTTCCTTTTAATTGAGAAGCATCACTTTCATAAACTTTCATAATATTTTTATTTACTTTCATTTCATTCTTCTTAACTTTCCAAGCACAAAATTTGAGAACTCTATACTTTTGTCCGTCGCTGATTTAATATTAGCATAGCACAATCCACAAGGTGAAATAATTTTACCGACTTTATTTCCAATCTCTGCAACTTTCTTTTTTGCGGCTTCCTTTGCAATCTCAGGAAAATTAGCGCGAACTCCCCCGCCTCCACCACAGCAAATTGCATTTTCTCGATTGTTTTTTACTTCTATAATCTTCCCACCCAATAATTTAATCACTTCTCGTGGTTCCTCGTAAATCCCACTATATCTGCCAAGATAACACGGGTCATGATAAGCGACAACCTCTCTATCTTCTTCGGTTCCCTTCCATTTGATTCTTTTTTTCTTTAATGCATTTAAAATCGTAATCGTCGCGTGTTCAACTTCTATATTATAATCCCGCACCAGAGTAGGGTATACTTCTTTAAACATATGATAACACGCCGGACAGTTCGTCACAATTTTTGTAATCTTATTTTTCTTAAAAATATCAAAATTTTTCTTCGCTAATTTCCGCACATCTTTTTTATAACCAGCATTCAAAACTGGAGAACCGCAACAAGCTTCTTTATCAGACAATAAAACAAAATCAATTCCAAGTCGATTAAAAATTTCTTTATAATTTTCAAATTGTTCTTTTAAAACTCCCTTTGTTAAACATCCTGGATAATACAAAATTTTTTCGTCCTTCAGCCATTCAAATAATCCCATGTCTAAACAAAGCCAATTACCCTTATAAAAATATAGGTTGCAAGACTGATAAATAACAGCCCGGAACTATTTTCATATATTTTCTATTTGAAACTGTCCAATTTTGCATTTTGTCCGTTGATGTTCCTATATAAACAAGATAAGTCAGAATTAT